>JANMYI010000340.1:0-8751 GCA_031381955.1 Burkholderiales bacterium | reverse complement strand
GACGAGCGGCGAATTGACCGACCTGTGGGCCGATTGGGCTGCGCGATACCCAATCATTTCGATTGAAGACGGCATGGCCGAAGGCGATTGGGACGGCTGGAAGCTGCTGACAGATCGCCTGGGCAAGACGGTGCAGATCGTCGGCGACGACTTGTTCGTCACCAACACCAAGATCCTGAAGCGTGGCATCGATGAAGGCATTGCCAACTCGATCCTGATCAAGATCAACCAGATCGGCACGCTGACGGAAACCTTCGCCGCGATCGAGATGGCCAAGCGCGCCGGCTGGACGGCCGTGATCTCACACCGAGCGGCGAAACGGAAGACTCGACCATCGCCGACATCGCCGTGGGCAGCAACGCCGGCCAGATCAAGACCGGCTCGATGAGCCGCAGTGACCGCATCGCCAAGTACAACCAGTTGCTGCGCATCGAAGAAGACCTGGGCGACGTGGCCAGCTACCCGGGCCGCACGGCGTTTCACAACCTGCGTTGATGCACGCACGCGCGAGAACATGACCCCTGCCCGGCTCGCCACGATCAGCCTGTTCGCCCTGCTGTTGCTGGTGCATGGCCAGCTCTGGCTGGGCAGCAGCGGGCTGCGCAACACGGTGGCCCTGAGCACGCACTTGGCCGCGCAACAACGCGACAACGAGGCCGCCCGCACCCGCAACGAGCGCCTGCGCGCCGAGGTGAATGATTTGAAGGAAGGCCTGGAGATGGTCGAGGAAAAGGCGCGCTTTGAACTCGGCATGATCAAGCCCGACGAGATCCTGGTGCAGGTTTCCAAGCCGCACTGAGGTGGTGGGCGACGCTGCCGGCTCACTGGCGTGGGCACTGGCCTGGTTGCAGGCCGCACCGCTGCACCTGCTGGGCAGCCCGGTCACCCGGGCTGAAGGCCTGGGCTTCGTGCTCAGCCTGGCCATGGTGGCGTGCAACATCCGCGTCAACGTGTGGGGCTGGCCCTTGGCGATCGCCAGCTCGCTGCTCTATGCGCTGGTGTTTGCCGGCAGCCGGCTGTACGGCGAGGCCGCGCTGCAAGGCCTGTTCATCGCCATGGCGGCGTGGGGCTGGTGGCAGTGGCTGCGCGGTCACGGCAGTGCCGGTGCAGGCAGCGCCGGTGCAACGTTACGGGTAAGCCGGCTCAGCCCGCGCCAGGCCCGGCTCGCGGCCCTGGCCACGCTGGCCGCCTGGCCGTTGCTGGGCTGGGTGCTCCAGCGCGCCACCAATACCGACGTGCCGTTTCTCGACGCCGCCCCCACCGTGGCCAGCGTCACCGGCACGTTGCTGCTGGCGCGCAAGCGCATCGAGAACTGGGCCGTGTGGCTGGGCGTGAATGTCTTCAGCGTCGGCCTGTTCGCCTACAAGGCCTTGTGGCTGACGGCGCTGCTGTACGCGCTGTTCGCGCTGCTGTCGGTGGTGGGCTGGCGGGCGTGGAAGCGGCAGTTGCCATGACGGCCTTTTGCATCGCCATCCTGGGCGCCGAAAGCACCGGCAAAACCGAGCTGGCGCAGGCCCTGGCCGCTGCGCTGGCGCGTGAAACCGGCCTGCGTTGCATCTGGGTGCCCGAGCACTTGCGCAGTTGGTGCGAGCGCGCCGGGCGCACGCCGCAGCAGGGCGAGCAGGCCGGCATCGCCCAGGCCCAGCATGCGCACATCACCCTGGCCGCGGCCAGCTTTGACGTCGTGGTCAGCGACACCACGGCGCTGCAAACCGCGGTCTACAGCCGCATCGTGTTTGCTGATCAAACGCTCGACGCCAGCGCGATCGAACTGCATCGCAACATGCACCTCACCTTGCTCACGGCACTCGACCTGCCCTGGGTGGCCGATGGCCTGCAGCGCAGCGGCGAGCCTGTGCGCGCGCCGGTCGATGCCGCGTTGCGCGAGCTGCTGCATGCCGGCGGCCTGCCCTGGGCGCTGGTGGCCGGCAGTGGCCCGGCAAGGGTGCAGGCCGCGCTCGATGCGGTGGCCCCGCTGCTGCGCCGCCATGCCACGCCGCGCGCCGGCCTGTTCACGCGCCTGGCGCAGCGCAATGCGCAGCCGCAGGCGCGGGCCTGGCAATGCGAACGTTGCGACGACCCGGCCTGCGAGCACTTGTCTTTGGGCCAGCCGCCGGGCCAGTCGCCCACCTGCTGAAGGCCCTCTGGCCACCGGTCCGCAAACGGCCAGCGCCGTGGGCATCACCCTGCCCTGTTATGGCGTGGGCATGGTGGTGGGCGCCATTGCCTGCACCACCTTGAAGCCGTGCAGTGAGGCGCAGCCCCAGCGCCCGTTGCATGGCGCGGTGCCCGCTGCTGAACGCGCCTGGCCTCAGCCCGCCACGGTGTGGAAGGCCACGCCGTCCAGTTCCCAGCCGGCCAGCGGCGTGGCCACAGCGCCATACATGAAACGCCAACCATCACCATAGGCCTGAGCGCGGTGGAATTGGTAGATGGGCACCAAACCGGGTGCTCCATCGGCGTAGGCGTGAAAGGCCACGCCGTCAGGGACCCAGCCATAGCCGATGTCGGCTTGCAAGCTGTAGTGGTAGCGCAGGCCATCGCCGTTGGCTTGCGAGTAGCGGTAGCGGCACACCGGCACCGTGCCGGCTTGCGCCTGCGCATGGCCGTGGAAGGCCACACCATCAAGCAGCGCCGCGCTCGGCGCATCGGCCAGTGCGGTGTAGTAGTAGCGCTCGCCGTCACCGTCGGCCTGCGGTGTGCGCCATTGCAGCACTTCAACGCTTTCCACCCAGCGGCTTGACAAGCGGCTCATCACGTTGCGGGTGATGCGGCCAATCGCGCTGGGCACCTGCCCGTCGAGTTCGGGCTGCAGGCCGCGGCACCAATCGGTGCTGCCGGCATTGAAGACCGTGCCCGCGGCCGCGCCGCGGCTGAACACCGCCATCACGCCCAGGCCCGACTTTTCGCCCGGTTGGCCCAGGGCGCGAGCGAGCGCGTCCCACTGCGTGGCGTCGGCCACGGCGAGCACGCGCGTTTGCGCCGGCGAGCCGTCGCTGGCCGTGGGGTAGGCACGCCGATCCAGGGCCCAACGCAGCGCCAGGGCATCGATCTCATAGCCCGCATAGGCGCCGCCGAAGCCAGCACCGCGCGCCAGGCCGGTGTCGGCAAACACCCAGTGCGCGGGCCGCTGCACCACGTAGGGCGTGTCGGGCCGCGTGGCGCCGCTGGTCCAAGACGCGCCCAGCTTCCAGCTCAAGCCGATACTGCTGTTTTCAGGGTCGCTGGGCGCAAGGTCGATCCAGTTCACGGTCTTGAAGGCGGCCCGCGGGTCGGGGTCGGCGCTGGCCGACTTGTAGCAAACCAGGGTGCGGTTGGCCGCGCCGCCGGCGCCGGGCTCAAAGCGGGCCTGCCACCAGCAGGTGTTGCCGCTGAAGATGGCCGCGTTGCCGCCGCTGGCCACGTGAGCATCCAGCCGCTCGCGCATGGGCCGCGACCAATACTCGTCGTGGCCGGCCGTCACCATCAAGCGGTAACCGCTGAGCACTTGCGCATCGGCGTGCAGGTCCACGTTGGTGCAGTAGTGCGCCGCCACGCCTTCGCGCGCCAGCCAGCGCAACAGGGGGGTTTGCAGGAAGTCGAAGGCATCGTTCCAGGGCTGAGCAAAGGGCCTGTCGAACGACACCTTCACGGCCGGCTTGCCGCCGCTGGAGTTGTAGGCGTACAGGCTCTTGCCGCCGTAGTTGTTATAGGCCTGCGCCGTGGTCACGGCCACTTGCACCATCACCGCCACCGGCGCCGTACCCGCGGCAGGGCGCACCACGAAGGGCACGGCGCAGGTCGACCGGCCCGAACCGATGACCGCGTAATACACGCCGCTGGGCCAAACAGTGGGCACCGTGAACGTGAGTGCCGCCGGCCAGCCGCAACCCGCCGTGCTGGCGTTGGCGGGCACGCTGCGGTTGCGCAGCTTGATGCTGGTGCTCCACACGGCCACGTCGGGCGCACCCAGGCGCATCACCACCAGCTCGAAACTGCGGTCCAGGCTGTTGCTGCCCTGGGGGTCGCGCGCATGCAGGCTGATGGTGGCACCGGCACGCACCGAAGCCTGCGAGGTGTAGGCCTCGATGGCGGTGGTGGCGGCGGCATCGGCGAGTGGCCAGGCCGGCAGCGCCGAAGCGCCAGCGGCCTGCACGAAGCGGCGGCGCGACAAGCGGTTAAAGAGTTTCGCCGGGGGCGACTTGGCGGCATTGGTCATGGAGCGGACGGGTTCAAAGCGGGAGCGCCATGTTGCCCACGACTCGCCCGCAGGTGTCACCGCAAGCCGGGGGGCTGCCAGACCAACATTTCACGAACGACCCTGCCACGGCAGCCTGCCGCGGCCAGGCTGAATCAATTCAGGCTGGTTGAACCGGGCGCGCCATGCGGCGGCAACGTGAAGATTTCACCCACGTCCACCGCATCGAAGCGGTACTGCTCGCCGCAAAAGTCGCAACCCACTTCCACCATGCCGCGCTCTTCGATCAAGCTGACACTCTCCGCCTGGCCCAGGCCGCGCAGCATGTTGCGCACACGCTCGCGCGTGCAGCGGCACGCAAAGCTCGGCCGCTGCGGCACCTGGCGCACCAGCTGTTCTTGCCAGAACAAGCGGTGCAACAGCGCGTCGGCGTCCAGGCCCAACAACTCGCCGCGCTGCAGCGTGGCGCCGAGCAGGGCAATGCGCGTGAAGTCTTCATTCAGGCCGATCTCGTCTACACGCCGCGCCCCCAGGTTGCCCACGCCCTGCAAGGGCATGCGCTGCAGCAGCAGGCCGGCGGCGCGTTCGCCGTTGGCCGCCAACACCAAGCGGGTATCGAGCTGCTCGCTTTGCAGCATGTAGTGCTCCAGCACCTCGGCCAGGTGCTGCAGGGGTTCGCGCTGGTCGCCATGCAGGGGCACCACGCCCTGGTAAGGCTGCTGGCCGGGCAGGCGGTCTTCAGGGTCGAGCGTGATCGCGCAGCGCCCCTGGCCGTGCACATTGAGCATGGCTTCCAGGCCGGCACCGATTGGCAAGTCATCTGGCAGCTCGCCCACCAGCTTGGCGGTGGCGCGAAAGCTCAGGTCGCTGCGCACCTCGGCCACCGCCAGCTTCACCGGGCCGTCGCCATTCAGTTGCAGCACCAGTGACCCATTGAACTTGATGTTTGATTGCATCAGCACGCCGGCCGCGGCCAGCTCACCCACCAGGTTGCGCAGCGGCTCGGGCCACGCGCCGAGGGCCGCGCGGCGCCCTTGCAGCTCGCGCCAGCTCGCGCCGAGGTGCACCAGCAGCCCGCGCACGGGCAGGCCTTCAAAGTAGAAGCGGTGCAGTTGATCAGGCATCACGTCGGGCATCAGGTCGGGCATCAGGCCAGGCGCTTCAGACCATTGCGGTGGCGCTCGGTTTGAATCAGGTAGTGCGCGGCCAGGCGGTCGAGCAAGGTCTGTTGTTCGGGCGACAGCGCCTGCACCAGCTTGGCCGGCGCGCCCATGATGAGCGAGCCATCAGGAAATTCCTTGCCTTCGGTGACGATGGCGCCGGCCGCCACGATGCAGCGCTTGCCGATGCGCGCGCGGTTCAGCACCACGGCCTGGATGCCGATCAACGAACCGTCGCCCACCGAGCAGCCGTGCAGCATGACCTGGTGGCCCACGGTCACGTTTTCACCCAGGGTGAGCGGCACGCCGTCGTCGGAGTGCAGCACGCTGCCATCCTGCACATTGGTGTGGCGGCCGATGGTGATCCAGTCGTTGTCGCCGCGCACGGTGCAGCCGTACCACACGCTGGCGCCGGCGGCCATGCGCACGCGGCCGATGACGCTGGCGCTTTCAGCCACCCAGGCCGTGGGGTCGAGCTCGGGCACGCGGTCTTCAAGCTGGTAGATGGCCATCACGATTCCGGTTTTTTGCAACCCATAATTCTAAGGATGGAGCTCAGAGCCGAGGCCTTGCGGGTGTTGTGCCTGGCCGACCCCGCGGCCAAGGCGGAAGCGGCGCGCGCCTTGCCGGCGGAGGGGCGAATCGAGCCCAGCGCCGTGCTCGAAGCCACCCAGCCGCTGCCCGGTCGCCCGGCGCGCCCGCTGCTGGTGGCGCCCAAAGACGTGCCGCAGCGCAGCCTGGCCACGCCACAGGGCCGCGCGGCCCTGCTGCACGCCATCGCCCACATCGAGTTCAACGCTATCAACCTGGCGCTCGATGCCGTGTGGCGCTTCACCGGCATGCCCGCCGCGTACTACTTCGACTGGCTGCGCGTCGCGCAGGAGGAAGCGCTGCACTTCACGCTGCTGCGCGAACACCTGAACAGCCTGGGCCATGACTACTGTGACTTCAGCGCGCACGACGGCTTGTGGACCATGGTGGAGCGCACGCGCCACGACATCACCGCCCGCATGGCCCTGGTGCCGCGCACGCTGGAAGCCCGCGGCCTGGACGCCACGCCGCCCTTGCAGGCCAAGCTGTCGCGCGCGGGTGATGCGCGCGCGGTGGCAATCCTTGATGTGATCTTGCGCGATGAAATCGGCCATGTCGCCGTGGGCAACCATTGGTATCACTTTCTGTGTGACCGTCAGGGCCTGGATGCGCAGGCGCACTACGCGCTGCTGGCGCAACGCCACGGCGCACCGCGCTTGCGCCCCCCGTTCAACCTGCCGGCCCGGCGCCAGGCCGGCTTCACGGCGGCGGAGCTGGCGCAATTGCAGACCGGTACCCAGGCGGCGGTGCAGCCGTGATGCGGTGGCTGGGCTGGGGGCTGGCCCTGCTTTTGCTGGCAGCCATGGCGCTGCTGCTGTGGCTGCTCATCGGGCCCTGGCGCAGCGCAGGTGCGCCGCCGCAGGCCGCCCCGTGGCCCAGCAAGCCGCGGCTCGTGCTGGTGCTGGGCGCGGGCGGGCCGCGCGCACTTGCCCATGTGGGCGTGCTCAAGGCGCTGGAGGAACTGGGCATCGTTCCCGACGCGGTGGTGGGCGGCTCGGCCGGCGCCTTCATCGGCGCGCTGTGGGTGGCCGGGTATGGCGCCGCCGAACTTGAAACGCTGGCGCATGAACTGCCCTGGTGGCAGATGGCCGACCTGGCGCGCGACGGCAGCCTGCGCCTGCGCGGTGAACGCCTGGCGCTGTGGCTGCAAGACCGTGCCGGGGTGCGCAACATCGAAGACCTGAAGCGCCCGTTCGCCGCCGTGGCCACCGATGCCGCCACACACGAAACGGTGGCCTTCACTCGCGGCAGCCTGGGCTGGGCCGTGCAGGCCTCCAGCGCCAAGCCCGACCTGATGGCGCCGGTGCAGGTCGGGCCGCGGCAGGTCATCGACGCCGATCAATCCAGCCCGGTGCCGGTGTGGGCGGCACGCGCGCTGGGCGCGCAGCGCATCATCGCGGTGGATGTCTCGGCCCGTCTCGAAGCCACCCCGTCTGACGTGCCGCAGGAGTGGCGTGAAGGCGACCGCCTCACCCGCCAGCGCACCGACGCCCAAACGCCGCAGGCCGACGTCTTGATCCACGTTGACCTGGGCTACTACGCCGGCGCCTCGCAGGGCTATCGGCGTTTTGCCATCGCCGCCGGCCATGCGGCCACGTTGGCGCAGGCTGATTCACTTCGCGCTCTGCGCGACCGGAAATAACAGGAGACTGCATGCGCATTTTCGTCGCCGGCTTCCAGCACGAGACCAACACCTTCGCCCCCAGCCAGGCCGGTTGGCCGGCCTTCACCAGTGGCTCGGCCTTCCCGGCCGCGGTGCAGGGTAAAGCCATGCTCGCTGCCTTGGCCGGCACCAGCTTGCCCATGGGCGGCTTCATCCGCAGTGCGCGCCGCCGCGGCTGGCAACTGTTGCCGTCACTTTGGGCCGGCGCCAGCCCATCCGCGCACATCACGCAAGACGCCTTCGAGCGCATTGCCCAAACCATCGTGGCTGATGCCGCGCGCGGTGGCTTCGACGCCGTGTACCTCGATCTGCATGGCGCCGCCGTGGCCGAGCATGTCGATGATGCCGAAGGCGAGCTGCTGCAACGCCTGCGCGGCGTGATCGGCCCGGCCATGGCGCTGGTGGCCAGCCTGGACCTGCACGCCAACGTCACCGCGCGCATGCTGGCCCACTGCACGACCATGACGGCCTACCGCACCTACCCGCACGTGGACGCGGCGGCCACGGGCGAACGCGCCGCAGCCATCTTGGAGCAATGCCATGACGCCGCCAGGCCCTGGCACAGCGCGGCCTGGCGTGCGCCGTTTTTGCTGCCGCTGAACACCCAGTGCACGATGATGGAGCCGGCCGCCAGCGTCTACCGCCGCCTGGCCGAGCTGGACGCCGCCAGCGGCGTGCACCTGAGTTTTGCGATGGGTTTTCCGGCCGCCGACTTTGAAGAATGCGGGCCGGTGTTGCACGGTCACGGCCCCGATGAAGCGCGCGTGAACGAGGTGGTGGCGCGGTTCGGTGCTGAACTCGAAGCCGGGCGCGGCAACTGGAAGATGACGCTGTACACCCCCTCACAGGCTGTGGCCGAGGCGCTCAAACTTGCAGATACAGCCGACAAGCCCGTGGTCATCGCCGACACGCAAGACAACCCCGGCGCCGGCGCTGACTCCAACACCACCGGCCTGCTGCATGCCTTGCTGGCCGCGGGCGCGGGCCGGCGTTTCCCGCAACAAGTGGCGCTGGGCCTGATGTTCGACCCCGCCGCCGCGCAAGCCGCGCACGCTGCCGGGGTGGGTGCGCGCATCGAGTTGGCGCTGGGCCAGTCCGTTGCCGGGTTCGACGGCCGGCCCACCGAGCCACCTGTGCAAGGCGTGTTCACCGTGCGCACG
>JANMYI010000292.1:0-3593 GCA_031381955.1 Burkholderiales bacterium | reverse complement strand
TCAAACAAATCCATCGCCAGGCTCTGGCTGTGGCCTTCGCATTGCGCCAGCACCGCTTGGCGGATGAACACGAAGCCCATCCCCGGCACGCCTTCCAGGCACTTGCCGCTGGCGGCAATGAGCGCGTCAAACCGCAAGCTGCGCGCGACAATCGGCAGCGCCGCAAAACTGCTCATGGCGTCGATGATCAAGCCCTTGCCATGGCGTTCGCACGCGGCGGCCACTTCGGCCAGGGGGTTGACCACGCCGGTGCCGGTTTCGCAGTGAATCAGCACCACATGGGTGATGCTGGCATCGGCCTTCAACCTTTCTTCCAGCACCGCGGGTGACACGGCCGCGTCTTCAGCAAAGGGCACGGTGCTCGCGCGCCGGCCCATCAGCGTGGTGAGCTTGGCGGCGCGCTTGCAGTAGGCGCCGTTGTCCAGCACCAGCACATGGCCGTCGCGCGGCACGAGCGTGGCCACGGCGGCTTCCACGCTGAAGGTGCCGCTGCCTTGCAAGGGCACCACCACATGGCTGCCGTGGCCGTGAATGATGTCCAGCAGACGGCTGCGCAGGTGCGCCGTCACGGCGTTGAAGCTCGCGTCCCAACTGCCCCAGTCGCGCAGCATGGCCAGCTTGGTGCGCAGCGTGGTGGTGAGCGGGCCGGGGGTCAGGAGGATGGGGTCGCGGTCCATGATTTTTAAGATCCTTTCCAGGCCTGGGTGCGCCGGTCGATCAGGGCCGACAAGCCCAGGAACAGCAATGTGGCCACGGTGGAGGCGGCAGCGATCAACACCGCCATCGCGGCGGCGGCGCCGGTTTCGCCGGCTTCGTCAAGGTTCAGGATGGCGATGGCGGCGAGTTTGGTGTCGGGCGAGTACAGGAACACCACGGCCGAAATGGTGGTCATGGCGTTGACGAAGAAATAGCGCGCAATGTCCAGCAGCGCCGGCGTGCATATGGGCAACGTGACGCGCCAGAAGGTCTTGTAGAACGGCACCTTCAGGCTGGCCGAGACGCCTTCGAATTCGGCGTCCAGGCTTTTCAAGGCGGTGACGGCCGTGAGGTGGCCCGTAGTGTAGAAGTGGACCACCGTGCACAGCGTGAGCAGCGGCAGGGTCTGATAGAGCGCATTCAGTGGGTTATTTGGAGCGTTAAAGAAGAAGATGGTGCCCAGGCCCAGCACCAACCCCGGCACGGCCATGGGCAGCATGGCCAGCAGGCGCAGCAGGCTGCGCAGCGGCGCGGCACCTTGGGTTTTCTCAAGCAGGTAGGCGCCGGCAAAGACCAGCAAGGTGCCCGCCACCGCGGCCAGGGCGGCATCTTCAGGCTGTTGAAGAAGCTGTCGCCCACCTCGGCGTCGAACAGGCCCATTTCGTAGTGGCGCCAACTGAAGCTCAGGTCATAGGGCCAGAACTTCACGAACGAGGCGTAGACGGCCATGCCCAGCACCGCCAGCAGCAGCAACACGATGAACAGGCAATACAGCGTCATCAACCCATCAAACAAAGGCGCGCGTTTTGGCCGCAGCGGCACCGCGCGCGCACTCAGCATCGCGGTTTGCTTGTGCTGCACGAAGTGATCAACCGCGAAGGTGAGCACGGCCGGGGCCAGCAACAGCAGGGCCACCACGGCGCCGCGTTGAAAGTCTTGCTGGCCGATCACCAACTTGAAGACATCGGTGGCCAGCACATTGAAGTTGCCGCCGATCACCTTGGGAATGCCGAAGTCGGTGATCACCAGGGTGAAGGTCACCAAAGCGGCCGAGATGAGCCCGTACTTGGCGCCGGGCAGCGTGATGGTGAAGAACTTGCGACTTGCACTCGTGCCCATGGCATCGGCGGTTTCATACAGGCGCGCGTCGGCCGCGGTGAGTGCGGTGACCAGGATCATCAGCGCATGCGGGAACAGCGAAAAGGTCTCGGCCAGCACGATGCCCGGCGCGCCATAAATCTGATCAAAGCCTGCTGCTTGCAGCCAGCTTTTCAGCGCGCCCTGGTTGCCGAACCAGTAGATCAACGAGATGGCCGACAGCAGCGAAGGCGCGAGCAAGGGAATGAGCGTGATGGTGCGAAACGCGCGCTTGAACGGCATGCGGCTGCGCGTGAGCGCGTAGGCGAAGACGAACGCTGGTGGTACGGTGAGCACGGTGACCAGGCCTGAGACCCACAGGCTGTTCCACAGCGATTGCAGCAGCGCCGGGGTTTGCGCATAGGCCACGAAGTTGGCCAGGCCGACGAACCGGCCCGAGGCGTCTTCCACCGCCTTGAGCGCAACGGCCAGCAAGGGGGCAGCCAGGAAGATGAGCAGCACCGCCACCACGGCGGCCAGCAGCCCATGCGCCAGGCGTACATCGGCCGCGGTTTGCAGGCGCAGCGGTTTGGTGCCCAACGCGGCGGAGGCCATGGTGATCAGAACAAGCGCATGCGCTCAGCCAGCAGCTTGAGCGGCAGGCGGCTGCCCACTTGCAGGCCCTGCTCGGCCAGGAAGTTCAATGACAAGTACACCGTGAGCTTTTGGTCGCCCAGGTCGGGCGAGTGCACGCGCACCAGGCAGTACGAGCCCAGGAATTCGATCTTGTCGATTTCGGCATCAAACACGTTGTTATCACCGGGCGCAATCGGCCGCGCCAGCACGTCTTCGGGGCGCAGGTAGATCTTCACCGGTGCGGCGGCGGTGCGCGCCTGGCAATCGAACTCGCGCGCGCAGCCATCCATCCGAACCTTGCCTGGCGCGGTGCAGGTGGCTGTCAGCACGTTGATGCGACCCACGAAATCGGCCACGAACGGTGTGGCCGGTTCGCGGTACACCTGCATGGGTGTGCCGACTTGTTCAATCACACCTTGGTTCATGACGACGATGCGGTCGGCCACTGCCAGCGCCTCTTCCTGGTCGTGCGTGACCATGATGGTGGTCACCCCGAGCTTGCGCTGCAGGCTGCGAATTTCTTGCCGCAGGTGAACGCGAACGATGGCATCAAGCGCGCTCAAGGGCTCGTCCAGCAGCAACAACCCCGGCGACGAGGCCAAGGCCCGCGCCAGCGCGATGCGCTGCTGCTGCCCGCCCGAAAGCTGCGCCGGAAAGCGCGCCTCGCTGCCGGGCAGGCCCACCAGCTTGAGCAGCTCGGTGACACGGGCCGTGCGCTGCGCGCGCGGCACCCGCCGGTTCACCAGCCCATATGAAACGTTGGCCGCCACATCCAGGTTGGGGAACAGGGCGTAGCTCTGGAAGACGATGCCGTAGTCGCGCCGTGCCGGGGGCAGGGTGGAGATGTCGCGCCCGGCCTGGGTGATGCGCCCTGTGGTCTGCGCCTCAAGCCCCGCGATGATGCGCAGCAGCGTGGTCTTGCCGCAGCCCGACGGGCCCAGGAAGCAGACGAACTCGCCCTTGGGGATGGCCAGGTCGACGCCCTGCAACGCGGTGAAGGCGCCGAACTGCTTGGAGATGCCGTGCAGGCTCAGGAAAGGCGGCGCCAGCGTGGGTGCGGCGCCGCCCGCGAAGGCATCCGCCACGCTCAGCGCTTTTCAGATTTCGCGTTGTAGCGTTTGTTCCATTCGTTCAAGATGCGCTCGCGGTTGTCGGCCGCCCAGGTGAAGTCCATTTTCACCAGC
>JANMYI010000275.1:0-3198 GCA_031381955.1 Burkholderiales bacterium | reverse complement strand
CATGCGCGCCTGGACCGTTGACGCCGATGACATCCGGGTCGCCGAGGACCTGGACGAATCGCTGCTGCACCGCACGCCCGAGATCGACGCCTTCCTGACGCCGGGGCGCGACGACAAGTTCATCGTCATCGGCACCAAGGGATTCGGCAAGACGCTGCTGCTCAAGGCCAAGCGCATCCTGTACCAGCGCGAAGGCGACGCGGTCTGCCTGCCCAGCGGCAGCCTGCTCGACAAGCCGATCGGCGACAAGATCTTCAGCCGCGAGGCGATTGCGTTCTTCGCCGCCTCGCCTTTGCCTTGGGCCAAGGTCTGGTTGACCGCCGTGGCTTTGGCCGCGCTCAAGGAGACCGACCAGATTGGGGGCTTGAAGGTGAATGCCCGGCTGGCGTCGTTGGTGGCCGACCAGCAATTGCACAGCGTCATCGACCACTTTGTGCGGCTGCTTGACTTCACCCCCAGCGACCTGCAACGCTGCGCCACCGACACCGACGGCCACCTCGTGCCGCGGCTGCGCATGCTGAAGTCGCCGCTGACCATCTTCATTGACGGCATCGACGAATACTTCAACAAGCATGTCGAAGAAGTACCGGTCAACCCAAGCGTGACCGGCGAGCTGTCGCCCGACGTCTGGTACTTCTCGCAGTTGGGCCTGGTGGAGGTGGCTTACCAGCTGCGCCGCATCAATCACCGTCTGAAGGTCTTCGCGGCGATCCGCAAGGAGGCTTACGCCCGCTTGACTCAGCGCACCGCGATGGTCCAGCAATACCGCGGCAGCGCGGTCGACATCGTTTACGCACCCGAAAGCCTGCGCGAGATCTTTGTCAACAACATTCAGCTGGTGAAGGCTGACCGCATGGTGCTGCCCGGACGCCAGCGCAGCAATCCGCTTGAGGGCTTCCTCGGCCGAACCAGCGTGGTCGACACCTACACGCGCGAGGAGGAAGACGTGTTCGGCTACGTTTGCCGCCACACGCTGCTGCGCCCGCGTGACCTGATGACCATCGGGGACCGTCTCGCCGCGTTGCGCCCAGACGAGCGCCGCAACGAACACCGCATGATGGAAGCGGTGAACCACGCGGCCACCGAAATCGCGCATGAATACCTGGCGGAGATTGCGCCTTACATCGGCGACCTGGAACTGGATCGCTTGTTCCAGCGTCTGCCGGGCCCGATCCTGACGCGGGCCGAGGTCGATGCCCTGTGCGATGACGACATGGACGATGGCGCCTTATCAACCGGTCACGAGCCCGCGTTGCGCGCCTTGTACCGGGTCGGGCTGATGGGCTACGTGCAGCACGACATCGTGCGCGGCGAGTGGCGGCAGCGTTTCCTGCGCCCGGGCGACGCCACACTGGAGCCGCACGGTCTGTTGCCCCGCGCCACGCACTATCTGCTGCACCCTGTGTTGACGGGTGTGATCGGGCGCTTGAACCCGGAGTTTCTGCAACGCATTGATCGCCTGAACATCGTGGGCTATGACCGGCCCTGGAAAGCACCGGGCGGCGTCGAGCGCCTGGCCAGTGTGAGTGCGCTGTGCGTGCTGAAGGCCGACGTGCATGGCTTCGGCAGCTTCATGAGCACGGGCGCCGATGGCCCGGTGCGCAAGGCCCTGACCGACGCGGTGCAGCGCTGGGCGCCACCAGATTCGATCAGCGAGACCGGCGCCGGCGACTCCGTGCTGATCGCTTGCGACGACCCCGTTGCGCTGGTGCAGACGGCGCGCCACTTGTTGGACGATGTGTACAGCGCACCCGGGCAGCCGCGCCTGCGCATTGCGTTGCACTATGGCGAAGTGCACACCCGCGAGCGTGACATCGACCTGCGCCTGACCGTCGTGGGTGGCACGGCCATTCTCGGTGCAGCTCGGGTCGAACCGGTGGTCGAACCTGGCCAGATCTGGGCCACGGAGGAGTTTCGGGAGCAGTTCTCGCAGCGCCCGTCTTTGTGGCGAACCACGCCGTTGCGACCCACGTCGGGCGGCGAACTGTTCAACGTGACGAAGAAGGGTTCGACCGAGCCGGAGCTCTGGGTGCGCTTGCACCGGCTTGAGTCGTGAGCAGCCTGCGTGGGGTCGGGTCGTCGCGTTTGCCCGCGTATCGAGTTAGGAACCCGTCACCCGCAAAGCCAGGCCAGCAGGGTCAGGTGGTGGGCCGTTGCCACTCCAGGCGATGTGCAAGTCAGGCCACAGCAGCAGCACCGAGCGGCCGTACAACTTGCACAGGCGCGGCTGGTTCAGCAGCAGCACATCCAGCGGCGCTTTGATGGCAGCAAACGCCGCCAGCAGGGGCGCAGCGTCGCAGGCCCCGCCCAGGCACAACAGCGTGAAGCCGTCACCCAGCGCGTCTTGCAGCGCGCGCCCGTCGCGCAACCACATGTGCGGCACGCGCACGCCGGGGCGGGCATGCGGCTCGTATTGGCTCGTTGGCCACTCAGCCGCATTACCGGGTTCAGCGGCCACCAGCGGCGAGCCCGCGTAGGTGTAGCCCATCTCAGCGCCGACCATGCCGTGCATGCGGCTGTGGTGCTGCTCGAACGCCGCTGCGACGGCCTGGCGCAGCGCGGCGCCGGCTTCGTTTGCATCGTGAATTTGCGGGGTCACCAGCCCGGCCCACAGGGGCACGCCCGCTGCGGCCCAGCCGGCGTTCTCGGCGTTGCGCAAACCCACTGGGCGGCGTTCCAGCTCATACGATTCCAGCAGCCGCGGGCCGCCCCAGCCGTGCAGCGTGCCGGCCAGCTTCCACGACACATCAAACGCATCGCCCAGGCCGGTGTTCATGCCCAAGCCGCCGGTGGGAATGAGCAGGTGCACCGCGTCACCCGCCAGCAGCACGCGGCCCTGGCCGTAGTGCTCGGCCACCAGCAGGTGGTGGCGCCAGCTCAGCACGTGTTGCACCGCCAGATCGCAGTCGAACCCGATGAGCTGGCTGGGTAACCCAGTTCGCGCACACGATCTGCAATGCCGATGCGCCGCCACAGTTCCATGGAACGCGCGTTCGTGCGGTCCATCTTTGGCCACGGCGCGGGGCCTGCGTTGCGCTCGACGATGAGGCACTTCACGCCGCGGCGGCCCAGGTCGATGGCGAGTGACAAGCCCACCGGGCCAGCCCCGGCCACGATCACGTCGTAGTGGCTCAGCAATGCTTCTGTCAACACGGGCAGCCTGAAGTCACCTTGCGTGGGCCAGCAAGCCCACGCATA
>JANMYI010000252.1:0-1843 GCA_031381955.1 Burkholderiales bacterium | reverse complement strand
CGGCGGCCAGCCTGGGCAGCCGATCCGCCTGGCCCTCGGCCCAGCGGTACTCGATCTCAAGCGTGCTGCCCTCGACATAGCCCAGCTCGCGCAGGGCGTCGCGCAGCGCTTGCACCGGTGCAGGCAGGCTCGGTTGCACCGAACCATTGCCCAGCAGGCCGATGCGGCGCACACGCGGCGCCGGCTGGCCGTGCGCCGCCCTGAGTGCCGCCAGCCCGGCCGTCGCGGCGGCAAACCAGGCTCGCCGTGTGATCATTCAATCACCTCATTGGCCCGCGCCAACAGTGCCAGCAACGCGCCCGCTGCGGTGGCAATGAGCAACTGGCGGTGGTGGTTCAAGTTCACGCCAACACATCATCCGCCTGCAGCATTCACTGCGCCTTCACCTCGATGTAATACAGCCCCCACGGGCACAGGCCAAAACGCTCCTTGAGCGGCTTGTCTTTGAACGCGCTCAGGCGATCAGCGTCATAAACCGCCCACAGCGGGCCCAGGCCACCGATGCTCAGCGGCGCGCCGTCGAGCGCGGTGGCCACGATCATGCGGTAGGCCTTCGCGTCGGCCAGGCTCACCGCCGCGGTGTAGCCGTCGAGTGCGCGCAAACCCAGCATCACCGGCGGGCCCGTGGCCCCAGCAGCGGCCACGCCCGCGGCTTCGAGCACCGTGCTGAGCAGAGGGCCGCTCAAGCGATGTGTTTTGGCGTCGTACTCCAGCGTGGGCGCGATGGTCATGGCCGGCAGGCGCGCCAGCATGGCGGCGTCAAACTCAAACGCGCGCTCAAACTTCGCGCCGTGCTTGACCATCAGTTGATCCAGCGCCGGGTCCAGCGGGCCCCGGTTGCTGCGCGCAATCGCGCCGGCCACGGTGAGCAGGCCATGGCCGGTGCGCGCGCCTGGGCGGGCCGCGCGGGCTGAAAACGGCACCGCCGCGCCAAGCGCGGCTGCCGCGAGAAATCGGCGTTTGTTCATTTGATCACCCTTGTCTGCGCGCAGCGCCATGGCCAGTTGAGATTCGCGACCAACTCGAACCCGTCAGGCTCCTCAACCAGGATGTCGGCCGGCCTGGCGCGGCTGATGAGGCATGGCGGCAATCGAGGTCTGTGCTCGAGCAGTTGCCGGCCCCGACGGGCTGGCCCCAGCGTGAGCATGAGCCGCCGTCGTGTGTTCATTGAATCACCTCATCCGCGCGCAGCAGCAGCTCTTGCGGGATCGTGATGCCCAGGGCTCTGGCGGTCGTGCGGTTGATCACCAGCTCGTACTTGATCGGCAATTCGATCGGCAGCTCGCCGGGCCTCGCGCCCTTGACGATGCGATCGACATAACTGGCGCCGCGGCGATTGATGTCCGGCAGGTCGGGGCCGTAACTCATCAGCAGACCGGCCTGTACAAAAGCCTTGAACGCCGCGATGGTGGGTAGCTGGTGCTGAATCGCCAGCGCGCCGACTTGCGCGCGTGCCGCATTCAGCGGGCCGCCTGTGGCGACAAGGATCGCGTCGGCCCGTTGCCGCTTCATTTGTGCAAAGGCTTCGGGCAGGTCGCGCGCCGCCTGCACGATGGTGGGTGCCAGCACCTCCAGGCCCAGGGTGCGCGCGGCATCGGCCATCGGCGCGGCCCAGGAACGGCGATAAATCTCCAGGTCGAGATCCCACAGCACGGCCACCCGCCCGAGCCGAGGCGCCGCAAGCTGGAGCAATTCGAGCTGCTTGCCAAAGCGCCCCGACGACACCGCGTACGTCAAACCGGTGATGTTGCCGCCCGGCCGTGCCAGGCTCACCGCCAGGCCATCGGCCACCGGGTCGCTGCTGCTGGCCAGCATCACCAAGGGAATGGTTCGGGTCGCCCTG
>JANMYI010000241.1:0-10173 GCA_031381955.1 Burkholderiales bacterium | reverse complement strand
TGTGCAGCGTGAACGCGGCCAGCAGGGCGGCGGCGCCGCGGGCTAGAAAGTGCATCGGGGCATTCTAGATACGTCGCAATTCGCGAACCTGCGCCGGAAGCGTTCCGTTTCCTTCCACCCTCCACAGCGATGCCACGCGCAACTACTTGTCCGCTGAACCAGTAGAGGGAAGTATCCACAAGCCGCCACCTGCCACGACCAGCAAAAATGCCTGACGTTTTCCGCCCGGCTCATTTAGCCCCCCAATACGTTTAACAACCCGATACGCTCCTTTCAATTGCGCTGGGCTACGTACCAATCGATACGCAAACCCGTATGCGAAGGCGCCGAAGAACGCAGCAATGAAGGTGAGTGCTGCGGTTGCGGTCAAGTATGTCCAGTAAGTAGGCGATCTGATCATGTTGTCTGGGAGTCGCCATACAAATGTCGCACTAAGCGCCGCAAGCGCCGCCGCCGCGACGCAGTACAAGAGCAGTGTTAGAGCGAGCTTTCGGTACGCAGTCATGGCGAAGCTGCCCCGCAAGTGCACCCGGTTTTCCCGATTGCCGTGCCTGCTACAGCTATGGATGCCGAAGTCGCAGTTGCGGCAGTGCCGGCAACACATCGCTGCGCGACTTCAGATGCGAACTTGCCCGCGTACTTAATCCCCAAAGTCGCGGGAGAAAGCAACGCGCTCGCTCCGCCACCAAGCGCGCTTGCAATGACAGACGTCCCGTTGATGCCGCACGAGCATGTCGGCCCGTTGATACCTTGCCCTAGGATGTTTCCAAGTGCTCCCGCGCCAGCACGAGTCCAAGCTTGTCCCAAAAGACTCGATCCAATCATTCCACCGAATGCGCCGACGACAGCACCTGTTGCACCACCAACTAGCGCGCCAGTAACCCAATTTCCACCGTTTGCCGAAGCTCCGAGCCCACCACCTAGCGCTCCCATAACGAAACCAGCTGCAGCACCCGGCAAGCCGAACTCACCCGAGGGATCGACGAACGAAATCGGGTTCCCCCCGACATAGGTGTACGTATTGATCCCCCCCGCCAGCCCGATGGGATCGGACTGGGTATAACGCCCGATCGAAGCATCAAAATACCGATTCCAGTTGTACCAAAGCCCGCTCTCCGCGTCTTGGTATTGACCTGGAAACCCGATATTCAAACCACCGATCGAGTCAACTACCACTGCCCGATCGAAGGCTGCATTGTTCGCCCGCCAAGCCACCGCACCGCTGGCATTGGTCAGCACCTCGGGCCGGTCCAGGTGGTCATTGTGGCTGGCGTAGAAGGTGCCGCCGCGCATGATGCCCAGCAGCTCGCCGCCTACCCACACGTAGTTCGTCCAGCTTGGCCCGTCTTCTGAAAGCAGTTCCCCGCCCGGCCCATAAACGAAGCGTGCCGAGCCGCCCGGCCAGCCCTTCCAGACCCGTTGGTTGAGCGCGTTGCTATAGTAGTCGCCAGTTACGGTGCCGCTCACCCTGAAGCGGTTCATGCGGTTGAAGTTGTCGTATTCAAACGAGCGGTTACCGAGCGAACCGCTGTCTGTGAGCAGGTTGCCGGCCGCGTCATAGCCAAAACCACGGCTGGCGGCACCAGTCACTGCCGTGATGCGGTTTGATGCCGTGTCGCGGGTGTAGGTATAGGCTGCTGCCGCGCGGCTGCTGCTGGTGCGGTTGCCTACCGTATCCCACGCAAAGCCTTGGTTGTCACCACTGCGGTTAACCCAACTCAACCTGTCGGTGGCGTCGTAACCCATGCCGGTGGTCTGGCTGGGGTAGACCGCGTCAGTGATGGACTGAATGGTGTCGGTGTTGTAGTAGCCGTAGCTCAGTGAATGCGCGCCGCCGCTGGCCAACTGCATGAGCCGGCTGTCGGCGTCAAGCGTGAACAGGCGAGGCAGGCCGTTGCCAAAGCGCCAAGCGAAGCGGCGCTCGGTGGCCGGCTGGTACAAGAAGTTATCTGCCAGCGTTGACCACGTGCCGCCCATCGAGCTGCCGACCCTCGACACCCTGCCATAGGCGTCGTAGTTGAACACCAGCGCAATGCCGTTCGGGTAGGTCATGCCATTGGGTCGGCCGGCGCTGTCGTAACTCCATGCTGTGATGTATTGCACACCGTAGATGGTGCTCACCTGCTGCGCAAGCTGGCCATCGGCCTGGTAGGCATAGGTGGTCTGGCCGGTTGCATCATTCAAGCGCGTCAGGCGGCCTTTGCCGTACACGCCTTCGTCATAGGTCCAAGATTCCACTTGGCCGGCACTGGTGCGTGAGGTCATGCGGCCCAGCGCGTCCCAGGTGTAGGTGATCTGCTTGCTGTTGGCGAGCGTCTGGCTCGTCATACGGCCGGCACTGTCATAGGCATAGACAGTCGAGCCCGTATCTGGGCTGCCTCTTGTCAGCACATCACCCAAGCCGTTGTAGGTGAAGTTAGTTCGCAAGCCGCGAGGGTCTTGCACCCATTGCAAACGGCCCTCGGCGTTGTAGCTGTAGCTCGTGTTACCCCCATCGGGCGCCGTTGCAGAGACCAACCGGTCTTGCCCGTCATAGTCGTACGTGCTGGTGCGGTTGGCGGCGTCGGTGGCGGTCTTCACGTTGCCAATGGCGTCATAGGTGAAGGTGATCGACTGGCCGCTGTTGCCCGGCAATTGCCGGGTTCGCCCAAGACTGTCGAGCTTGGCCGTATCAATGAACTCGCCAGAGGTTGCCGCAATAGGCGTGCTGCCACTCAGCGTGGGCACCTGCCGGGTTGAGCGGGTTGCTGTGCTGTTGGTGGGTATGTCTACCTGAAATTGTGCAAATTCGTAGGCCGCGTTGCCGGCTTGAATCATGCGCAGTGCCGCGTTGTAGCGAAAGCGCGCCACCGCGCCGGTGGGCAGCGTCACATCCGTCACTTGGCGGGCATTGTTGTAAACGTACGAGGTCACCCGGTTGCCCGTTGGCAGCAACTGTGTGGCGTAGGTGAGGTTGCCTTTGGCGTCGTAGCTGTAGTCGACGCTCACACCATTGGCATCAGTCACTCTTCCCGGTTGGCCGAGCCCGTTGTAGCCAGACCAAGTCACCTGGTGGCCCACGGCATTCTGGGATGCGACCAGGTTGCCCAGCGTGTCATAGGTGTTCGTGGAGACCGCACTTCCCGCAGGCAGTGCTTGCGTCACCGTAACCGCTGCGACAGACCAGTTCGGCCGCGTGGAATATGTATAGGTGAGGCTTCGTTGCCCGCCAGTTAGAAGATCGGTATCGACGCGTGTAGCCGGCTTTCTGCCCAGCAGGCCGGGCACGGTCTGGTAGGTGTAGGTTGTTTTCGCAAACGCCGTGCCGTTCGCGTTCTTGTAGGTCTGCACCGTGAGGTCGTCACCAGACCAAGTATTCGTGGTCGTCAGCGCATTGGCCGTGCCCGATGCGCTGGTGGATTGAAGCAGCTTACCGGTGGCGTCAAACGAGTAGATACTGGCGTAGCCGTTCCAGTCAGTGGAGGTGGCCAGGTTCCCGTTCGCGTCGTAGGTCTTCGAGGCACTGCTGGCCGAGCACGTGGTCGTACTTGCGCGCGACACGGTGCTTGGCTTGAACGAACCGTTAAAGTTGGTGAATGTATAGGTCGTTGGCTGACCCATGGCCGTTGTGACCTTGGTTTGATTGGTGAAGTATTCGAACGTGTCGTTTTCTTCACCACCTGCCAGACCACTGAATTGGACGCGCTTGTCTGCGTAATACGAGTAGGTGCTGTAGCGGGTGCCGTTGATGGAGATGCCCGTCAACAAAGTCGGGTCAGCGGCAACTTCATAGTGGTACGTGCGGATGTCTGGGGCGGCGCCCGGCGAGGTAACGGTTTGAAGCATGCCGCCGGCGTTATAGGCGTAGTTCCAAACGTTGCTTGCAGGGTCAGAAACCGAGGTCACCCGGTTGCCGGTCCAGGTCAACGTTACTTGCTGGCCGACCAGGTTGGTGATCGTCGTCAGCTTGCCCGCGGCGTAGGTTCTGGTTTCGGTGGTCACACCATCAATGCTGACTCTGGTGAGGTTGCCAGCGGCGTCGAAGGTGAAGGTCTTGTTGTCCCGGATAAGTTCCCATTGCTGGTATCAGGCGTAGGTCAGTGTGCCTGCCGATGACGGATTGCCAACGAGATATTGCTCGGTTTGGCCAACTTGCTTGTATGTGTACTGCGCGCCATTCGGCTCGCGCAGCGTGGCGTTCAACGGGTAGCAAAGGCTGTCGATATAGCGGCAGCCCGCGAGGGTGTACGACACACTCATGCCATCGAGTGTTGATGGCCAGTAGCTGCCGAAGAGCTTGCCCGTGTTGCTCTTGCTTCGATACGTTCTGACCGCGCTGAACCCATAGAGCCCTTGGACGGAGAAGCGCTTTCGTCCTTGTACTTCTCGCCGGTGGCGATGATGACGGGGTTCCCGGTGCTGTTTTCGCAGTCTGGCTTTGAGGTGTTGTTGGGGGTGGCCGGGGCTTTGTTTTTATCCGATGGGTTTATTGGTGCGGCTGCTAAGCCACCACCTGTTTTTCCGCCGCCAGATGGCGGGGCTGACCTGGCGCCGGGGTCAGGATCGTATTGAAAGGATGTGGAACCAAGTGGCTTATTGCCGGTTATTGGAACTTGGGGAAGCCTTTCTGCGGCCACGTTCGAGGTGCCGCATCCGCCGCTCAGGGGCCGTGCCTTTCCGGACACGGCGGTAGGGGTTGAACACAGCGGTTCCGTGTGAGCGACAGTGGGCGCAGCGCTAATTAGTGTGCACAAGACAATTGACGCCGGGGCAGATAGGTTACCGCGCCCTATAGCCCGCCTATAGCCCCCGCCCGCGATCGGCATCTTGCTCATCTTGCCTCCATTGAACGCCTGCAAAGACGTGTTGTGAAATTCGGCTCGACACCACCATGCTATTGGCGGCAACGCGCCCGCGCAACGCGTGAATATTCACAATGGACGGGACTGACTGTACTGAACGGTTAGTTTTCTTCGAACAGGCAATTTAGAAGGCCCGTTCAGGCCAGCAGTTGCCGCAGCACATAAGGCAAGATGCCGCCGTGCCGCCAGTACGCCACCTCGATGGCGGTGTCGATGCGCAAGACCAGTTGGCACTCGCGCCGCTCACCGGCCGCGTTGGTGATCACCATCGCCACCGTGCACAGCGGCTGCACCGCAGTCGGCAAGCTGATGTCGATCGCTTCATCGCCGCGCAAACCCAGCTTGTCCCATGCATCGCCCGGATTTAATTGCAGCGGCAGCACGCCCTTGCCCACCTGGTTGGGGGGGTGTTTGCGCTCTAAGCTGCGCGCCACCACGGCGCGCACGCCCAGCAGCAGCGTGCCCTTGGCCGCCCAGTCGCGGCTCGAGCCGGTGCCGTATTCCTCGCCCGCGAACACCACCGTGGGCACCTGATCGCGCTGGTAGCGCTGGGCGGCGTCGAAGATGGTCATCGGCTGCCCGGAAGGCTGATGCAGCGTGAAGCCGCCTTCGGTGCGGCTGCCGTCGGCCGCCAGGGGCAGCACGAAGTTGCGTACCCGCACGTTGGCAAAGGTGCCGCGCAACATGACCTCATGCTGGCCGCGGCGCGCACCATAACTGTTGAAGTCAGCCTGGCGCACGCCTTGGGCGATCAACCACTGGCCCGCCGGCGAGGCTTCGTCGATGTTGCCGGCGGGCGAAATGTGGTCGGTGGTGATCGAGTCGCCCAGCAGGGCCAGGATGCGCGCACCCTGAACCCCTGGCTGCACAGGCTTGGGGGCCAGCGTGAAGTCGTCCAGGAACGGCGGGCGGGCGATGTAGCTGCTTTTCGGCCAGTCGTAGGTGGCGCCGCTGCGCCCTTCAATGCCCTGCCACAACGCGCCGGGTTCGGCAGCGACCTTGGCGTAGTTGGCGCGATATGCGGCGCCGTCGAGCGCCAGGGCCATCAGCGCTTCGATCTCATCGGCCCGCGGCCAGATGTCGCCCAGGTAAACGGCCTGCCCGTCCGCGCCCCAACCCACGGGCTGGGTCATCAGGTCGCGCGTCACCGTGCCGGCCAGGGCATAGGCCAGCACCAGCGGCGGGCTGGCCAGGAAGTTGGCCTTCAGGTTGGGGTGGATGCGGGCTTCGAAATTGCGGTTGCCCGACAGCACGGCGGCGCACACCAGGCCGCCCTGCTTGATGGCGGCGTTGAGTTCGGGCGCGATGTCGCCCGCATTGCCGATGCAGGTGGTGCAGCCGTAGGCGGCGACGGCAAAGCCTAACTGTTCCAGATAAGGCAGCAGGCCGGCCTTGGCGAGATAGTCGGTGACGATGCGCGAGCCCGGCGCCAATGAGGTCTTGATGTGCGCCGGCACCTTCAGCCCGGCCAGCACCGCCTTCTTGGCCAGCAGGCCGGCGGCCAGCATCACGCCCGGATTGCTGGTGTTGGTGCAACTGGTGATGGCCGCGATCAGCACATCGCCATTGCTCACCTCCAGCCCGCCGGCGGTGCGCACGCCCTGCTTGAAGCGTTCCGCGCTCAAGGCGTAACCGCCGCTGGCCAGGGGCGCCGAATACAGCGCCTCGAAGCTGCTGGCTACATCGTTCAAGGCGATGCGGTCTTGCGGCCGCTTGGGGCCGGCCAGGCTGGGCACCACGCCGGCCAGTTCGAGCGTGATGGTTTGCGAATAGTCGATCTGGCCCGCGCGCGGCACGCCGAACAGGCCCTGGGCCTTGAAGGTGGCCTCGAACAGTTCGATCTGCTCGGTGCTGCGGCCCGTGCCCTTGAAGTAGGTCAAGGTCTTTTCATCCACTGGAAAAAAGCCCAGCGTGGCGCCGTACTCGGGCGCCATGTTGGCCAGGGTGGCGCGGTCGGGCAGGCTGAGTGAAGCCGTGCCGTCGCCAAAGAATTCAACGAACTTGCCCACCACCTTGTGGCCGCGCAGCAGCTCGGTGACGGTGAGCACCAGGTCGGTGGCGGTCACGCCTTCGCGCAGCGCGCCCACCAGGTTCACGCCCACCACATCGGGCGTGAGCAGGAACACCGGCTGGCCGAGCATGGCGGCCTCGGCCTCGATGCCGCCCACGCCCCAAGCCACCGTGCCCAGGCCGTTGACCATGGTGGTGTGGCTGTCGGTGCCCACCAATGAGTCGGGGTAACACACGCCTTCAGCTGACTGGTGCACGCCGCGCGCCAGGTATTCCAGATTCACCTGGTGGACGATGCCAAAGCCAGGCGGCACCACGCCAAAACTGTTGAAGGCCTGCATGCCCCACTTGATGAACTGGTAGCGCTCGCGGTTGCGCGAGAACTCGATCTTCATGTTCAGGTCGAGCGCCTTCTTGTTGCCGTAGTGGTCGATGGCGATGGAATGGTCCACCACCAGGTCCACCGGCACCAGGGGCTCGATCAGCGCCGGCTTGCGCCCCAGCCTGGCTGCGGCGTCGCGCATCGCGGCCAGGTCTGCCAGCAGCGGCACGCCGGTGAAGTCTTGCAACACCACGCGCGCCACCACGAAGGGAATTTCTTGCGTGCGCGGCGCGTTCGGCAGCCACTGCGCCAGCGCGCGCACATGCTCGGGCGTGACGCGCTGGTTGTCGCCATGACCTGTGCAATGGCGCAGCAGGCTTTCCAGCACGATGCGGATGCACTGCGGCAGGCGCGATACGTCCACATCCAAAGCCTGGCCCAGTTTCGGCAGCGAATAAACCGTGCCGCGCGCGCCGCCGGGCGTGGTGAAGGCGGCGCGGGTCTTGGCAAAGGGGTGAGTGGTCGCGGTGGCGGTGACGGTGGCGGCGGCAGTGGCCATGACGGAATCCTTGCGCGGTGCTGGGCGGTGATTCTCGCCAGCAGGCATGGCAGCGTTGCCGCCAGGGCCGTTTGCGCCCTTGCGCGGCATCAATGTGCCGCATCAATGCCCGGCGTCACTGCACTGCCGGTGGCCCCCACAACTGCGCCAGCCGCGCGTCACGCCCGCAGCCGCTGCGGTAGTACTTGTAGCGCACCGGGTTCTTCTTGTAGTAGTCCTGGTGATACGCCTCGGCCGCGTAAAAGGTGCTGGCGGCAACGATCTGCGTGACGATGGGCTCCTTGAAGGGCTTGCTCTTTTCCAGCGCTGCCAAGGAAGCGCGCGCCGCGGCAAGTTGCGGTTCGCCATGCGTGAAGATGGCCGAGCGGTAGGGCGTGCCGGCATCACAGAACTGGCGATCCTTGGTGGTCGGGTCGATGTTGCGCCAGTAGTGCGCCAGCAGTTGCTCGTAGCTGACCTTGGCCGGGTCGTAAACGATCTCCACCGCCTCGGCATGGCCCGTGGTATGGGCCGACACCTGCTGGTAGGTCGGATTGGCCACGTTGCCGCCGATGTAGCCCGAGGTGGTGGACAGCACGCCGGGCAGCTTGTCGAAGTCAGCCTCCACGCACCAGAAGCAGCCACCGGCGAAGGTGGCCTTGGCGGTGGTTTGGCCTTGCGCGGTGAACGCGGCACAGGCCAGCGCGAAAATGGCAAGGGTCTTGTTCATTGGGGGTACCTTCGTGTTGCGCACTGCGGTGCGAGCCCCTTCGGGCGGCCAGGCGGGGCTCATGCTGCCGCCTTGAAGTTCAACGCTACGCCGTTGTTGCAATAGCGCTTGCCGCTGGGTGGCGGGCCGTCGTTGAAGACATGGCCTTGGTGCCCGTCGCAGCGCGCGCAGTGGTATTCGGTGCGCGGCAAGATGAGTTTGAAGTCAGTGCTCGTGCCCAAAGCGCCGGGCAGCGCGGTGTGAAAACTCGGCCAGCCGGTGCCGCTTTCGTACTTGGCCGTGGCATTGAACAGGGGCAGTTCGCAGCCGGCGCAGTGGAAGACGCCGGCACGCTTTTCAAGATTCAACGGGCTCGTGCCGGCGCGTTCGGTGCCGTGATTGCGCAGCACGTCGAACTGCGCGGGCGTGAGCCGGCCCTTCCATTGCGCGGCGGTCAATTCCAGCCGGCCGATGGCCTGCGCAGCCGCGGTGCTGGCAGCGACGCCGGCGACGCCGAAAGACGAAAACCATTGCATGAGTTGGCGGCGGGTCATGGGGTACTCCTGGGTTGACGGGGGTTGGTCGCGCCGGCACGGTCAACCTTTCATCGAAGCGTCAAGGCGCACCTCATTTTGGGCCCAGCTCGCGGATTCCAACCCAGTCAGCTTTTCACGCCGCCCGCGGCCAGGCCGGCAATCATCCAGCGTTGCGCCAGCAAAAACACCACCGTGATCGGCAAGCCCGAAAGAATGGCCGCGGCGGCAAAGTCGCCCCAGCGGAAATTGTGTTCATGCACGAACAGCTTGGAGCCCACGGCCAGGGTGAGCTGGTCTTGCTGGGTGAGCAGCACCGAGGCCACCGGGTATTCGATGATCGCGCCGATGAACGCCAGCATGAACACCACCATGAGGATCGGCGCGGCCATGGGCAACAACACGCGAACGAAGGCCTGCCAGGGCGTGGCGCCATCTACCCGCGCGGCTTCTTCAATCTCGCTGGGCAGGGTGTCGTAGTAGCCCTTGAGCGCCCACACATGCATGGCGATGCCGCCGGAGTAGGCCAGCACGAGCGACCAGTGTGTGTTCAGGCCGATGGCGGGCAAGGCGGTGCCCAGGCGCTCGAAGATGGCGTACAGCGCCACCAGCGCCAGCACGGCCGGGAACATCTGCATCAACATCAGGCCGGTGAGCATGTGCCGGCGGCCGCGGAATTTCATGCGCGCCAAGGCGTAGGAAGCGGTGGTGGAAAGCAGCAGCGTCACCACGCCCGACAAGGCCGCCACCTTCACCGAATTCCACAGCCAGCGCAGCACGGGCAAATCGGGCATCAGCATCTGGCCGTCGGGCCCGGCATAGGGCAGGCCCAGCACATAGCGCCAATGCTCCAGGCTGATGCTGGCCGGAATGAGCGAGCCGCTGGCAAAGTTGCCGGGCCGCAGCGACACCGATAACACCACGACGAAGGGGAACACCACCAGTGCGCACAGCGCCAGCAGGAACAGATGCGCGGCCAACAGGCGCCAGCGTTGCGATCTGGGTTGAACTATTGGCATGTCAGTCTTCCAGGTCACCAGGCGCCGCCAGCGACGCATGAGCGCCCCCAGACCTGCCGCTTCGCGTCAGGCCCCCCGAGGGGGGTCAAGCAAAGTGGCAGAGCCACATTTGCTTGAGAAATAGGCAGGCCCAAGCGAACGCCGCGGAACCGCACTTGCCGGGCCGCTGGCGTTGCCCATCGGCTTGCATGCCGATGGGCG
>JANMYI010000220.1:0-2301 GCA_031381955.1 Burkholderiales bacterium | reverse complement strand
CCTGGTGCAGCTCTACACCGGCTTCATCTACAAGGGGCCCACGTTGGTCCGCCAGGCCGCACTGGCGCTGGCCGGGCGCTGATCTCGTGGTCCCAGGCCATCACGTACCAGCCGTTGCGAATGAACATGGCGGCTTTCTGTGTGGCTTGCAGCGGCAAGACGAGGGGCTTGCATCATCGCGCGCAACCTGCCGTTACAGCCACACAACGAGCTGGCAACGACGCCTGGCACGGCAACTCACCTCGGCCCTCCGGGCCACGATCACGGCCATTGACTGAAGCTTGAAGGCCGGGCCGGCGCTGCGTCAACGGCGCCGGCACAGCCGGGTACTGGTCAGCCTGTTTCACCGCGGCCGAGCATGCGCCCGGCGCGTGCCAGCACCTGTGGCGCGGCGCCGCCACCGCGGTACGCCCATTCGCCGTTGACGAAGACCATGGTGATGCCGGCGCTGGCGCTGATGGGTGTTTCGAACGTGGCGATGTCGGCGATGCGTTCGGGGTCGAAAACCAGCACATCGGCGAAGGCACCCGCCTTGAGCACACCGCGGTTAACGATTCGAAAATGCCGCGCCGTCAGGCCCGTCATCTTGTGCACCGCCTGCTCCAGCGTGAACAGGCGGCGCTGGCGCCAGTAGCCCGCCAGCACGCGCGGGAAGGCGCCCCACAGGCGCGGGTGAGGGTGGCTGTCGTGCGGCAGGCCGTCGCTGCCGATCATGGCCAGCGGGTGCGCGATCACGCGCTCCACATCGTCTTCATGCATTTGAAAGTAGCAAGCACCTCCGGGTTGCAGGCGGCGGCAGGCTTCTCTCTGATCAACACCCCATTCATCGGCAATGGCGGCCAGCATGCGGCCGGCGTGTTCAGGGTGCGGCTCGCTTAAGGTGAGCAACACGTCGATCACGCCGTCCACCAGGTCCTCGCGCAGCACGGTGGAGCCGGCGGTGTAGGGGTAGACATCCATCGCCACGCTTTGCCGCTTGGCCAGCCCTTCGATGAGCGGCAGCGTTTCGGTCGTGCGGCCCCAGTTCGCCGGGCCGGCGCATTTGTGGTGCGAAATGATGAGCGGCACGCCGGCGGCGAAGGCGCTGTCGCCAGCCTCGTGCAGCGCCTCGATGATGCTGGCCATTTCGCTGCGCAGGTGGCTGGTGTAGACGCCGCCATGGCGCGCCACCACGCGCGCCAGCGCCACCACTTCACTGGCCGGCGCGGCAAAGGCTTGTTCGTAAAACAGGCCGCTTGACAGGCCAATGGCGCCCGCGGCCAGGCTGGCATCGAGCAGCGCGCACATGGCGGCCAGTTCGCCTTCACTGGCGGCGCGGTTCAGCTCGCTAACGCAGGCGTAGCGCAGCGTGGTGTGGCCCACCAGCGCGGCCACGTTGAGCGCCGGTTGCGCCGCGCGCACGGCAGCGGCATAGGCCTGGAAACTGGCATGCTGGAACGAGCCGGCGCCCAGCAAACTCAGTGGCGGGCCGGCGCGTTCGGTGGCGTAAGGCGCAAGCGATATGCCGCAGTTGCCGGCCACCACGGTGGTGATGCCTTGCGACAGCTTGGGCAGCGCCTGCGGGTGTTGCAGCACCAGGGCGTCGTCGTGCGTGTGGGCGTCGATGAAGCCGGGGGCGATGACTTGGCCGCGGCAATCGAGCACCGGCATGGCAGGGTCGGCGATGCGCGCATGCAGGCCGGTGCCGAGCTGCGCGATGCGATCGCCTTCGATCAACACATCGCCCAGCCACGAAGGGCCGCCGCTGCCGTCAACGATCAGGCCGCCTTGCAGCAGGATGCGTGTCATCGCCGCGCTCAGAAGAAAATACGCACCGCGTCCGTGACGCGGTAGTCGGCTTCGACAATGGGCATCCACTGCCACTTGTCAAACGTTGTACAGGGGTGCGAAATGCCCAGGCCTACGCGCTCACCCACTTGCGGCGCCTGGCCAGCGTCGGCCTCATCCCAGCACAAGTGGGCGTGTTGATCATTCAGCGCGGTGATCTTCCAGCTTGCGGGCACGGCCTGCGTTTGCAGGCTGCCGCGTGGCGCACGCGCAATGGGTGTGGGCAAGGCCACATCGAACGACACATCGCGCCGCCCGGCCGTGAGCAGGGCCAAACCAGGCTCGGGGCAACTCTGCACCAGCGTCCACACTTCCAGCGCCGGCTGCAAGCTGCTGTTCTGCGCGCAACGCAGGCGCTGTTCCACGACATTCACCAGGCGCTTGTAGTGGCCATGGTCGTGCGTCACATAGCAGCCTGAGCGCAGCAAGCCACGCACCGGCTTGTTCAGCGCCAGCTTCAGGCCCGGCACCACC
>JANMYI010000219.1:0-7075 GCA_031381955.1 Burkholderiales bacterium | reverse complement strand
GCCTAAGGCCTGCCCGCAACCGAGCGTGCACGCAAAAGGACGTTAGTGGCCACCAGCACTGCCAACACCCTGGCCAAGAGCGGCAAGTTCGGCGACCTGCGTCGCCGGCTTGTCTTTCTTTTGATGGCCTTGATGGTCTATCGGCTGGGTGCGCACATTCCCGTGCCCGGCATCGACCCGAGCCAACTGGAGCAACTCTTCAAGGGCCAGCAAGGCGGCATCCTGAGCCTGTTCAACATGTTCTCGGGTGGGGCGTTGTCGCGCTTCACCGTGTTCGCGCTGGGCATCATGCCGTACATCTCGGCGTCGATCATCATGCAGTTGATGAGCTACGTCGTGCCGTCGCTCGAAGCCATCAAGAAGGAAGGCGAATCAGGGCGGCGCAAGATCACGCAGTACACGCGCTACGGCACCTTGTTCCTCGCGCTGTTCCAGTCACTGGGCATTGCCTTGGCCCTGGAAGGCTCGCAGGGCTTGGTCATCAACCCGGGTTTCGGCTTCCGCATGACGGCCGTGGTGAGCTTGGTGGCCGGCACCATGTTCCTGATGTGGCTGGGCGAGCAGATCACCGAGCGCGGGTTGGGTAACGGCATTTCCATTCTCATCTTCGCCGGCATCGTGGCCGGCCTGCCCAGCGCGCTGGGCGGCTTGTTCGAGCTGGTGCGCACCGGGGCCATGAGCATCATCGTGTGCCTGTTCATCTTTGCGCTGGTGGTGGGCGTGACCTTTGTGGTGGTGTTCGTTGAACGCGGGCAGCGCAAGATTTTGGTCAACTACGCCAAGCGGCAAGTCGGCAACAAGGTCTATGGCGGGCAGTCCTCGCACCTGCCACTGAAGCTGAACATGTCGGGCGTGATTCCGCCCATCTTCGCCAGCAGCATCATCTTGCTGCCGGCCACCATCGTGGGCTGGTTCGCCACCGGTGAAGGCATGCGTTGGCTGAAAGACTTGTCCGGCGCGTTGTCGCCGGGCCAGCAGATCTACGTGATGCTCTACGCCGCGATGATCGTGTTCTTCTGTTTCTTCTACACCGCGCTGGTGTTCAACAGCCGCGAGACGGCTGACAACCTGAAGAAGAGCGGTGCCTTCATCCCCGGCATTCGCCCAGGTGAGCAGACAGCCAAGCACATTGACAAGATTCTTTCCCGTTTGACGTTGGTGGGCGCGGTGTACATCACGATGGTGTGCCTGCTGCCTGAATTTTTGGTGCTGAAGTACAACGTGCCGTTTTACTTCGGTGGTACGTCGTTGCTCATCATCGTGGTGGTCACCATGGACTTCTGGTCCCAGGTGCAAAGCTACGTCATGAGCCAGCAGTACGAGTCGCTGTTGAAAAAGGCAAATTTCAAGGCAAGCTAGATGCGCATGCACGGCATCCGCATCCTGCCAGGTGACCCGCGTCACAGTTGAATTGACGCCTTACGATTTAACGCGGGCACGCATCGCCTTCAGGACGAAGTGAACCGCAAATTGAGTATCAGGACAAGTTTCAGGACGAGCTTCAGGAGATAGGCATGAAAGTCGCAGCATCGGTCAAGAAGATGTGTCGCCATTGCAAGATCATTCGCCGCCACGGCGTGGTGCGGGTCATCTGCACCGATCCGCGCCACAAGCAGCGGCAGGGTTAGTGAGCCCGGACGTCAAACAGTCCCTGCGGACTGTTTGGCGCCAGGCGAACGCCTTTGCGCATGCTTGCGCAAAGGCCGCCCCAGGCAACACAAGCACAGAACAGATTTCAAGGAAGCACCATGGCACGCATCGCCGGCATCAACATCCCGCCGCACAAACACGCAGAGATTGGCCTGACCTCGATCTTCGGGATCGGGCGCCCCACGGCGCAGAAGATCTGCGTCGCGGTGGGCATCGACTATTCCAAGAAGATCAAGGATCTGAGCGACACCGACCTTGAAAAAATTCGCGATGAGATCGCCCGCATCACCATCGAGGGCGACCTGCGTCGCGAGATCTCCATCAACATCAAGCGGCTGATGGATCTGGGCTGCTACCGCGGCCTGCGCCACCGCCGCGGCTTGCCGGTGCGCGGCCAGCGCACGCGCACCAACGCCCGCACCCGCAAGGGCCCGCGTAAGGGCGCGGCAGCACTGAAGAAGTAAGCACTTCTACCAAGCTGCACCGCCCGCCGAACACCACGCGACACACATCGAGAGCCCACCACCATGGCCAAACCAGCTGCCAACACCGCCGCGCGCCGCGTGAGCAAGAAAGTCCGCAAGAACATCGCAGACGGCGTGGCGCACGTTCACGCCTCGTTCAACAACACCATCATCACCATCACCGATCGCCAAGGCAGCGCCCTGGCCTGGGCGTCTTCGGGCGGCCAGGGTTTCAAGGGTTCGCGCAAGTCAACGCCCTTCGCCGCCCAGGTGGCCGCAGAAGTGGCCGGCCGCGCGGCGCAAGAGCAAGGCATCAAGAACCTTGACGTGCGCATCAAGGGCCCGGGCCCGGGGCGTGAGTCGTCGGTGCGCGCCCTGGCCGCGCTGGGCATTCGCATCAACCTGATCTCCGACGTGACGCCGATCCCGCACAACGGCTGCCGCCCGCAAAAGCGTCGGCGCATCTGAACGCACTGCTTTCCCGAGGGGGCAACCCCTCTTTCGCAAGAGGTTGTGAACCATCGCAACCTTGTAAGACCACCGTCTGAGCGCCATAACAACATTCGCCAGACTCGCGCAGCATGAGGGTGCTTCAGGCACCCCATCCGTTGCGTCAGACCATGATCAAAGGAATCAAACGTGGCACGTTACCTAGGACCCAAAGCCAAGCTGTCGCGCCGTGAAGGCACTGACCTGTACCTGAAGAGCGCACGCCGCGCCATCAGCGACAAGGCCAAGTTCGACAGCAAGCCCGGCCAGCATGGCCGCACCAGCGGCTCGCGCACTTCAGACTACGGTTTGCAGTTGCGCGAGAAGCAAAAAGTGAAGCGCATGTACGGCGTGCTCGAGCGCCAGTTCCGCCGCTACTTCGCCGAGGCCGAACGCCGCCGCGGCAACACCGGCCAGAACCTGTTGTCGCTGCTGGAATGCCGGCTCGACAACGTGGTCTACCGCATGGGCTTCGGCTCCACGCGGGCCGAAGCGCGCCAGCTCGTGTCGCATCGCAGCGTCACTGTCAACGGGGGCGTGGTGAATATCGCCTCGTACCTGGTCAAGGCGGGCGACGCGGTGTCGGTGCGCGAAGCCGCCAAGAAGCAATTGCGCATTCAAGACGCTCTCAAGCTGGCAGCCAGTGTGGGTATGCCGGCCTGGGTGCAGGTTGATGCCACCAAGATGGAAGGTGTGTTCAAGAAGGTGCCCGACCGCGACGAATTCGGCGCCGAGATCAACGAATCGTTGATCGTCGAGCTCTACTCACGTTGATCGTTGTGCCGCAGGCGCAGTAGCGCTGCGGCACGGCATCCGGCGTTTCGTGTCGGCCGGGCACGAAGGCGCGTCATTCCGCCCGGCCTGTCATCCATCAGCCTTATCGGTGTAACGAACCGAGGGTATTGAGAGGAACAGGACTCCATGCAAACCACTCTGCTGAAACCCAAAGCCATCAACGTCGAGCCTCTGGGCACCAACCGCGCCAAGGCCACCCTTGAGCCGTTTGAGCGCGGCTATGGCCACACCCTGGGCAATGCGCTGCGCCGCGTGTTGCTGTCTTCGATGGTCGGCTATGCGCCCACCGAAGTCACCATCGCCGGCGTGTTGCACGAGTACTCCACGATCGACGGCGTGCAAGAAGACGTGGTGCACATCATGCTCAACCTGAAGGGCGTGGTCTTTCGCCTGCACAACCGCGACGAAGTCACGCTGGTGCTGCGCAAAGAGGGCGAGGGCCCGGTCACCGCGGCCGACATCCAGACCCCGCACGACGTTGAAATCATCAACCCTGAGCATGTGATTGCCCACCTCAGCCAGGGCGGCAAGCTCGACATGCAGATCAAGGTGGAAAAGGGCCGCGGCTATGTGCCCGGCACGCTGCGCCGCTTTGGCGACGAGCCCACCAAGGCCATCGGCCGCATCGTGCTCGATGCTTCGTTCTCGCCGGTCAGCCGCGTCAGCTATGCCGTGGAAAACGCCCGCGTCGAACAGCGCACTGACCTTGACAAGCTGGTCATGGAGATCGAAACCAACGGCGCCATTTCGCCCGAAGAGGCGATTCGCGCTTCGGCCAAGATCCTCGTCGAGCAGCTCGCCATCTTCGCCCAGCTCGAACCCAACGAGATCTTCCCGATCGACCAGCCGGCGCGGGCCAGCGCTAATTTCGACCCGATCCTGCTGCGCCCGGTTGATGAGTTGGAGCTCACCGTGCGTTCCGCCAACTGCCTGAAGGCGGAGAACATCTATTACATCGGCGACCTGATCCAGCGCACCGAAACCGAGTTGCTCAAGACGCCCAACCTGGGCCGCAAGAGCTTGAACGAAATCAAGGAAGTGCTGGCTTCGCGCGGGCTCACGCTCGGTGCGCGGCTGGAGAACTGGCCGCCGCAGGGCCTGGACAAACGATAAACAGCGCGCAGCTTGCGCCTGACCCCGCGGTACCTGACACGGCCGCGGGCACAACCAAAGAAAGGAGCGCTCCATGCGCCACCGTCACGGACTTCGCAAACTCAATCGCACCAGCGAGCATCGGCAAGCGATGCTGCGCAACATGTGCAACTCGCTCATCACGCACGAGGCCATCAAGACCACGGTGCCCAAGGCCAAGGAATTGCGCCGCGTGGTCGAGCCCCTCATCACCCTGGGCAAGAAGCCCAGCCTGGCCAACCGCCGCCTGGCCTTCAACCGCACGCGCGACCGCGATGTGGTGGCCAAGCTGTTCAACGTGCTGGGCCCACGCTACAACGCCCGCCCGGGCGGCTACACGCGCATCCTGAAAATGGGTTTTCGCGTCGGCGACAACGCACCCATGGCCTTTGTCGAGCTGGTCGACCGGCCCGAGCCCGTGGCGGCTGAAGGCGCCGAGCCGAGCGCTGAGTAACAGCGGCCTGCATGCGAAGGCATGGCAGAGAGGGTCAGCGCGAGCTGGCCCTTTTGCTTTGAGCGCAACATGACGGATCACACCGCCACCCCGCCGCTGTTCAGGGCCGACAAGCTCGTCAAGCGCTATGGCACCAACACGGTGGTCGATGGGCTGAGCCTGAACCTGAACCGCGGTGAATGCCTTGGCGTGATCGGCCCCAACGGTGCGGGCAAGACCACCACCTTGCGCATGTGCCTGGGCCTGACGCCGCCTGACGCCGGGCGCATCAGCTTCTTCGGTTTGAGCGTGCCCGAGCAGGTGCGCCAGATCAAGCAGCGCCTGGGCGTGGTGGCGCAGGCCGACATGCTCGACCCCGATTTCACCTGCGCTGAGAACCTGCATGTCTACGGCCGCTATTTCGGCCTGAGCCGCGCCGTGCTGGCCGAGCGCGTGCCCCAGTTGCTGGAGTTTGCTGCGCTGCAAAGCAAGGCCAACGCCAAGCCCGGCGAGCTGTCGGGCGGCATGCGCCGGCGGCTGAGCCTGGCGCGCGCACTGGTTAACGATCCAGATGTGCTGCTACTCGACGAACCCACCACCGGCCTGGACCCGCAGGCCCGGCACCTGATGTGGGAGCGCCTGAAGTTGCTGCTGGGCCAGGGCAAGGCCATTCTGCTGACCACCCATTTCATGGATGAGGCCGAGCGCCTGTGCCACCGCCTGGTGGTCATCGACCAAGGGCGCAAGCTGGCCGAAGGCGCACCGCGCGCACTCATCCAGCAGCACCTGGAACGCGAGGTGGTCGAGGTTTATGGCGACGGCGCGGCGGCCGCGGGCGAGCGGTGCCGCCACTTTGCGCAGCGCTTCGAGCTGCGTGGCGACTCGGCGTTCTTCTACCTTGATGACGCGCGCGAGCTGCTGCACGCACTGGGCGAACAGCCCACGCTGCGCACGCTGCACCGGCCGGCCAACCTGGAAGACTTGTTCCTCAAACTCACCGGGCGGCAGATCCGCGACGACGCGTGAGCCCGCCCGGCCGCCCGAAGGGCGAATCCCTGAATGCGAAGCATGAAGGTACCCGAGTGAATCTGTCTTGGTTCGCCCCGCCCCAACTCACGCCCCGTCTGGGCAGCGTGGTGCGCCGCAATTGGCTGGTGTGGCGCAAGCTGGCCGTGGCCAGCGTGCTGGGCAATGTTGCCGAGCCCTTGATCATCCTGGTGGCGTTCGGCTATGGCCTGGGGGCGCTGATCGGGCCGGTCAATGGCCTGCCCTACATCGTGTTCCTGGCCTCGGGCAGCATCTGCATGAGCACCATGTACGCGGGCTCGTTCGAGGCCATGTATTCGGCTTACTCGCGCATGCACACGCAGCGAACCTGGGAGGGCATTCTCAATGCGCCGGTCACGCTCGATGAGATCGTGTTTGCCGAAATGCTCTGGGCCGCGATCAAGAGCCTGATCACCGCCACCGCCATCACCGCCGTGCTGGCCGCGCTGAACATCAGCCGCGCGCCCACGCTGTTGCTGGCGTTGCCGGTGCTGTTTCTGGTGGGGCTCACGTTCTCGGCCTTGGCCTTGGTGTTCACGGCGCTGGCCAAGGGCTATGACTTTTTCACCTACTACTTCACGTTGGTGCTCACGCCCATGACCTTCATCAGCGGCGTGTACTTTCCCACCACCCAGTTGCCGCCCTGGCTGGCTGAGCTGGGGCGCTGGCTGCCGCTCACCGCGGCCGTGGAACTGGTGCGTCCCTTGGTCATCGGCCAGTGGCCAGAGCAGGGCTGGCGCGCACTGGCCGTGTTGTTAGCGTATGCGGTGGTGGCGTATGGCGCGGCATTGGTGCTGACGCGCCGACGCTTTTACGGCTAAGCTGGCGCAACCTTTGCAAAGCATCCACGAGCTATCTTTCCGATGAAGACTTTGCCACGCAACTTGCTGCAGCGCCTGTTTTGGCTGGTGCTGGCCGCATGCACCTTCACCGGCATAGGCGCGGCTGCGGCCGCTGAGTTCCTGGAGCCCGAACGTGCCTTCGTGGTCAGTGTTCGCGCGCTGGATGATCGTGCGGCCGAAGTGCGTATCGTCGTGGCGCCGGGCTACTACCTGTACCGCGAGGC
>JANMYI010000209.1:0-7444 GCA_031381955.1 Burkholderiales bacterium | reverse complement strand
ATTGAACAGCCAGAGCAGGGCCGCGTGGGGGCGGTTCAGGCGCATGCCGAGCACACGTGAATGCTGGGTGTTCCAGTCGGGCGACTGCATCTCACGGCCATCGCCACGCAGCCATTGCACGTCGGGCCGGCCGCTTTGCGTGGCCGCGCCGCTGAACCAGCGCTCGCCCAGGGGGTTGAGCGTGCGGCGCAGCGCGATCAGCCGGGCGCTGAAGGCCAGCAAGGCCTCGTCCGCACCGGCCCAGTCGAGCCACGAGATGGCGTTGTCCTGGCAATAGGCATTGTTGTTGCCGCCCTGCGTGCGGCCCAGCTCGTCGCCCGCGCACAGCATGGGCGTGCCCTGGGCCAGCACGGTACAGGCCAGCAAGGCGCGCTGCAGCCGCGCGCGCCGGGTGTTGACGGCAGGATCGCTGCTGGGGCCTTCGTGGCCGCTGTTCCAGCTCAGGTTGTGGCTGTGGCCGTCATGGTTGTGCTCGCCGTTGGCGGCGTTGTGGCGCTGGTTGTACGACACCAGGTCGCGCAGCGTGAAGCCGTCGTGCGCGGTGATGAAGTTGACCGATTCGCCCGGCGCGCGCTTGCGCTTGTCAAACCGGTCTGACGACGCGCACAGCCGCATCGCCAATTCGCCGCGCGTGCAATCACCGCCCAGCCAGAAGGCGCGCAACACATCGCGGAAACGGTCGTTCCATTCCAGCCAGCCGGGCGGGAAGTGGCCCAGCTGGTAGCCATTCGGCCCCAGGTCCCAGGGTTCGGCGATGAGCTTGGTGCCGGCCAGCACCGGGTCTTGCGCCACGGCCTTGAAGAACGCGGCCGAGTTGTCGAAGGCATCAGCCTGGCGGCCGAGCACGGGAGCCAGGTCGAAGCGGAAGCCATCGACATGCATCTCTTGCACCCAGTAGCGCAGGCTGTCCAGCACCATCTGCAACACCCGCGGGTGGCCCAGGTTCAAGGTGTTGCCGCAGCCGCTGTAGTTCAGCTCATGCGCCGGGTGGTTGGGGTTGAGGCGGTAATAGCTGCTGTTGCACAGGCCACGCCAGCTCACGGTGGGGCCGCGGTGGTCGCCCTCGGCGGTGTGGTTGAACACCACATCGAGGATGACTTCAATGCCCGCCGCGTGCAGGCTGCGCACCATCTGCCTGAATTCATCGCGCGGCGCGTGGCTGCTGGCCAGGCGCGGTTCGACGCAAAAAAAGCCCAGCGTGTTGTAGCCCCAGTAGTTGCTCAACCCCAGGCGGTGCAGCCGCTCTTCATCGAGGTGCTGGTGCACCGGCAGCAGGCTCCCCGCCGTGACGCCCAGGCGCTGCAGGTGCGCCAGCGCGGCCGGGCTGCCCAGGCCGGCATAGCTGCCGCGCAGGGCCTCGGGCACGCCCGGGTGCTGCATGGTGAAGCCGCGCACATGCATCTCGTACAGCACGGTGTCGCGCAGCGGGCGGTGCAGCGGCGCGTCGCCCTGCCAGTCGAAGCTGTCGCCGACCACCCGCGCCTTGAGCGCAGCGCCGGCGTTGTCGCGCGCGCACAGCGCGTCGGGGTGGGCGATGTCGTGGCCGCAGTGCGCTGCGCTCCAGTCCCACTGGCCCACCGTCTCGCGCGCGCAGGGGTCGAGCAGCAGTTTGTGCGGGTTGAAGCGCAGGCCGTGTTCGGGCTGCCAGGTGCCATGCGCGCGCAGGCCATAGACCAGGCCGGCCTTGGCGCCGCGCAAGTGGCCGTGCCAGATGTCGGCGCTGTGCGCGGGCAGGGTGTGGCGTGCCAGTTCATGCGTGCCGGTGGCGTCGAACAGGCACAGCTCGATGGCCGTGGCGTGCGCCGAGAACACGGCGAAGTTCACGCCATCAACATCGGCATGCGCGCCCAGCGGCCAGGCGCGGCCAGGCTCCAGCGCCAGGTCTTGCAGCGCGGCGGTGTCGAGCTTCAGGCGGTCCATTCGAGCATCAGGCAAGCCAGCGGCGGCAGGTTCAGCAAAACCGAGTCGGCGCGCCCATGCCATGCCTGCGGTTCAGACTGCACGCCGCCGAGTTCGGCACCGACGTTGCTGCCGCCGTAATACTGCGAATCGGTGTTGATGCGCTCCACCCAGCGCCCGCCGCGCGGCACGCCTACGCGCCAGCCGTGGCGCACCACAGGGGTGAAGTTGCACACCACGAGCATGCGCGAGTCTTCCGCCCGGCCCTTGCGCACGAAGGCCAGCACGCTGTGCGCGGCGTCGTCGTGGCTGACCCACTCAAAGCCTTCGGGCGACGTGTCCAGTTCGTGCAGGGCGCCGCTGCGCTTGAGCAGCCCGTTCAAGTCGCGCACCAGGCGTTGCATGCCGGCGTGGCCGGGCTGCGCCAGCAGGTGCCAATCGAGGCTGCGTTCGTGGCTCCACTCTTGCTCCTGCGCGAACTCGCAACCCATGAACAGCAGCTTCTTGCCCGGGTGGCCGAACATGAAGGCGTAGTAGGCGCGCAGGTTGGCCAGTTGCTGCCAGCGGTCGCCCGGCATCTTGGCCAGCAGCGAGCCCTTGCCGTGCACCACCTCGTCGTGCGAAAGCGGCAGCACGAAATTTTCACTCCACGCATACACCAGGCCGAAGCTCATCTCGTGTTGATGGTGCTGGCGGTGGATGGGCTCGCGCGCCAGGTAGCTCAGTGTGTCGTGCATCCAGCCCATGTTCCACTTGTAGTGAAAGCCCAGGCCGCCGCTGAAGGTGGGGCGCGAGACACCGGGGAAGGCGGTGGACTCCTCGGCAAAGGTGGCCGCGGCGACGCGCTCGCCGCCCACCACTTCATTGATGCGCTGCAGCAGGCTGATGGCTTCGAGGTTCTCGCGCCCGCCGTGGGCGTTGGCAATCCATTCACCGGCCTTGCGGCTGTAGTCGCGGTACAGCATCGAGGCCACGGCATCCACGCGCAGGCCGTCGATGCCGAAGCGTTCCAGCCAGTACAGCGCGCTGCCGATCAGAAAGCTTCGCACCTCGAAGCGGGCGAAGTTGTAGATCAGCGTGTTCCAGTCGTTGTGATAGCCCTCGCGCGGGTCGGCGTATTCGTACAGGTGCGTGCCGTCGAACTGCGCCAGGCCGTGCGCGTCGGTCGGGAAGTGCGCGGGCACCCAGTCGAGGATCACGCTCAAGCCCGCCTCGTGCGCCCGGTGCACGAAGCGCTGCAAGCCTTCGGGCGGGCCGAAGCGCGCGGTGGGCGCGTACAGGCCCAGGGTCTGGTAGCCCCAGGAGCCATCGAACGGGTGTTCGGTGATCGGCATCAGCTCCAGGTGCGTGAAGCCCATGCCGGCGGCATAGGGCACCAGCTCTTCGGCCAGTTCGTCCCAGGTCAACCAGCGGTCGCCTTCCTCGGGCTTGCGTTTCCAGGAGGCCAGATGCACTTCGTAGATGGAGATCGGCGCATCGTGCGCATTGGCACGGTGGTGCTGCACGCGCTGCGGCTGCACGGGGGGCAGGGCGGCCACGATGCTGGCGCTGGCCGGGCGCAGTTCGGAGGCGCGGGCCATCGGGTCGGCCTTTTGCGGCAGCAGCTTGCCTTGCGCATCGAGCAGCTCGAACTTGTAGCGCGCGCCCAGGCCCACGCCGGGGATGAAGATTTCCCACACCCCGCACTCACGGCGCAAGCGCATCGGGTGGCGCCGGCCGTCCCAACTGTTGAAGTCAGCCACCACGCTGACGCGCGATGCATTCGGCGCCCACACCGCAAAGGCCACGCCGGCCACGCCCAGCATCTCGCGCGGCTGCGCGCCCAGCGCTTCAAACGGCCGCAGGTGCGTGCCTTCGGCCAGCAGCCAGGCATCCAGCTCGCCCAGCACCGGCGGGAAGCGGTACGGGTCGTCTTGCAGGCTCAACTGGCCGTCGGCCCAGGTGATCTTCAATTGATAAGCGGCCGTGGAGGTGATGCGCCCTTCGAACACGCCGTCGCCGCACGGCGGCAGTTTCAGCGCGCGCTGGCGATCGGCGAACACCGCCGCCACGGCCACCGCGCCGGGCATGAACACGCGCAGCCAGCGCTTGCCGGCCACATCGGCATGCCGGCCGAGCACCGCGAACGGGTCGGCATGGCGCGCTTGCGCCAAGGCGTCGATGTCGGTCGCGGCGAGCATGGTTCAGCGCGCGCCTTGCACCTTCCACACCTGCGCCGCGTACTCGCTGATCGTGCGGTCCGACGAGAACGCGCCCATGCCGGCCACGTTGGCAATCGCCATGGCCACCCAGGCTTCGGGCCGGCGGTACAGCGCATCCACGCGCGATTGCGCGGCCACGTAGGCGTCGTAGTCAGCCAGCAATTGGTAGTGGTCGCCGCCCCCCAATAACGAATCAATCAAACCACGGTAGCGCTGCGGCTCGCCCGGGCTGAAGGCGCCGTTGCCGATGGCGTCGAGCGCGGTGCGCAGCCGCGCATCGCTTTCATAAAAACGCCAGGGCTGGTAGCCGGCCGCGCGGTGCGCCGCCACTTCATGCGCCAGTTGGCCGAAGATGAAGATGTTGTCGCTGCCCACGTTCCGGCGCAGCTCGATGTTGGCGCCGTCGTCGGTGCCGATGGTCAGCGCGCCGTTCAGCGCCAGCTTCATGTTGCCGGTGCCCGAGGCCTCGGTGCCGGCGGTGGAAATCTGCTCCGACAAGTCGGCCCCGGGCATGATGGTCTCGGCCACCGATACGCCATAGTTCGGCACGAACACCAGCTTGAGCTTGCGGCCCACGCGCGGGTCGTTGTTGATGACCTGGCCGGCATCGTGAATGAGCCGGATCACCTGCTTGGCGCGGTGGTAGCTCGACGCCGCCTTGCCCGCAAAAACCACGGTGCGTGGCACCCAGGCGGCGTGCGGGTCGGCCAATATCGCCTGGTAGCGCGTCACCACATGCAGCACATTGAGCAACTGGCGCTTGTATTCGTGGATGCGCTTGACCTGCACGTCGAACAGGCTGGCCGAGTCCACGCCCACGCCGGTGGTCTGCTTGATCAACTGCGCCAGGCGCAATTTGTTGCCGTGCTTGGCCGCCGCAAAGCGCTGGCGGAAGGCGGCGTCTGCGGCCAGCGGCTTGATGCGTTGCAGCTCATCCAGCCTTAACCGCCAGCTTGAGCCGATCGTTTCATCGAGCAACGCACTCAGCCCCGGGTTGGCCTGCGCCAGCCAGCGCCGCGGCGTCACGCCGTTGGTCATGTTGGTGAAGCGCTTGGGCCACAGCTGCGCAAAGTCGGCAAAGATGGTTTGCGTGAGCAGTTGCGAGTGCAGGGCCGACACGCCGTTGACGGTGTGGCTGCCCACCACGCTCAAATTGGCCATGCGGATGCGACGCTCGCCGCTTTCATCGATCAGCGAAATGCGGCTCAAGGTTTCGTTGTCGCCGGGGCGTATGCGGGCCACGGCATCGAGCAGCTCCTGGTTGATGCGAAGAATGATCTGCATGTGCCGCGGCAACACCTGCTGGATCAGGCTGAAGGCCCAGGTCTCCAGCGCCTCGGGCATCAGCGTGTGGTTGGTGTAGCTGAACACCTGCTGCGTGGTGGCCCAGGCCTGGGCCCAGGGCACGGCATGGTCGTCGCACAGCACGCGCATCAACTCGGCCACGCCGATGGCCGGGTGGGTGTCGTTGAGGTGGATGGCCACCTTGTCGGCCAGGTTGGCCAGGCTGCCGTGCTCGGCCAGGTGGCGCGCCACGATGTCTTGCACCGACGCACTGGTGAAGAAGTATTCCTGGCGCAGCCGCAGTTCGCGACCCGCCGGCGTGCTGTCGTTCGGGTAGAGCACCCAGGAAATATTCTCGAACTGGTTCTTCACCTCGGCGGCGCGCGCATAGTCGCCACTGTTGAAGGCGTTCAGGTCGATGTGGCTGGGCGCGGCGGCCTTCCACAGGCGCAAGGTGCTGACCTTTTGCGTGCCATGGCCGGGCACCACCAGGTCGAAGGCCTTGGCGCTGACTTCTGCGCCCGCGCGCCAAACGGCACGCTCGCCCTGCTGTTCCACCCAGCCGCCAAAGCGCACCGGGAAGTGCACGTCAACGCGCGGGAACTCCCACGGCGTGCCGTCAGCCAGCCAGGGGTCGGGGTGCTCGACCTGGCGGCCTTCTTGAATGCTTTGCGCAAACATGCCGTATTCGTAGCGGATGCCGTAGCCGAAGGAGGGCAGGCCCAGCGTGGCCATCGAATCCAGGAAGCATGCCGCCAGGCGCCCCAGGCCGCCATTGCCCAGGCCGGCGTCGGGCTCCAGCGCGGCCACGTCTTCGAGCTTGGCGGCGTGGGCCAGCATGGCCTGGCGCGCATGGGGTTCGAGGTCGAGCGCCGCCAGTGCATTCGAAAGCGTGCGGCCGATCAGGAATTCCATCGACAGATAGTTCACGCGGCGCTGGCCGCGTTGCGCCGCCTGCGTGGCCACCCAGCGGCGCGAAAGTTCCGGGCGCACGACTTGCGCCACGGCGGCCAGCAATTGCGCCGGTGTCGCCTGGCCCGGGCTAACGCCTACCTGGTGCAGCAGTTGAAAGTCAAGGTCGGCCGCAGCGGCCAATTCAGGCTCAATTGAACGGGTATTCACCACAGCGACGCCAGAGTTGAAGAATGGCAAAGTATCGCTGCGCCGAGGGCCCGAAATTCGGGCATGAAGCGTGGCGTTCACCGCACTGTTGGGGCGACCCGACGACATGGCCGGCGCCAAGCATTCACCTCACAACACAAACCGGAGAGCCGCCCGTGCCCGACTTGAACCTTGCCCATGGCCTTGACCTGCCAAAACGCTCCGTGGCCCTGGTGCTGGCCGGCGGGCGCGGCAGCCGCCTGCATGCACTGACCGACCGGCGCGCCAAGCCGGCGGTTTACTTCGGCGGCAAGTTCCGCATCATCGACTTTGCGCTGAGCAACTGCCTCAATTCCGGCATTCGCCGCATCGGCGTCATCACGCAATACAAAAGCCACAGCCTGCTGCGCCACCTGCAACGCGGCTGGGCCTTCATGAAGACCGAGATGAACGAGTTTGTCGACCTGCTGCCGGCGCAGCAGCGCCAGGGCGACGAACGCTGGTACGAAGGCACGGCCGACGCGGTGAGCCAGAACCAGGACATCCTCGATGGCTACGAGGCCGACTACGTGGTGGTGCTGGCCGGCGACCACATCTACAAGATGAACTACGCCCTGATGTTGGCCGACCATGCCGCGCACGGCCGGCCGTGCACGGTGGGGTGCATCGAAGTGCCGCGCGAGCAGGCGAGCGCCTTCGGCGTGATGGCGGTGGACACCGACTGGCGTATCACCGAGTTCGTCGAAAAGCCCGCCGACCCGCCGCCGATGCCGGGCAACGACGCCGTGTCGCTGGCCAGCATGGGCATCTACATCTTCGACGCCAAGTACCTCTACGACGAGCTGGCGCGCGACATGGCCGACCCCAACTCGAGCCACGATTTCGGCAAGGACATCATTCCGCACGCGGTGCGCAACGGCTGCGCCAGCGCGCACCCGTTCGCCCTCAGCTGCGTGTCG
>JANMYI010000199.1:0-3216 GCA_031381955.1 Burkholderiales bacterium | reverse complement strand
CGCGCGCTCGCCGCTGCCTTCACCCAAGGTGGCCAGCGGCACCACCAGGCCCAGGCCGGCATGCAGCATCAACACGCCCAACACAACGACCAAGGCCGCCAGGCGGCGCGCCCCGAGCAGGCGTGAAGCCGTGTCGATGGGCATGCGAGGGTTCACCATGCTAGAGCTGGCAACCGGTAACCCGCAGCCACCCTCACGCGCCCAGCCAGCCCCGGCGCAAGGCGGTGGCCTGGCGCGTGGCCTGCGGCAGCAGCGCCAGCGTCACGCTGGACACATCGGGCGCCGGCGCGGGCACACGCACGTTGAGCACACGCTGGTCGCGCACCAGCAGCACCGTGGCCACGGCGTTGGGTGCCAGCCAGGCACGCGCATCGTCAAGGCGGCGTATGCGCCAGCCGTCCACCGCCAGCAGCTCGTCGCCCGCGGCCACGCCGGCGGCTTCAGCCACACCGCCGCGCAGCACGTTCTTCACCATCACGCCGGTGACCGGGCCTTCTGACACGCGCAAGCCCCAGGCGCTGGCCAGGTTGCCTTCAGCGCGCTGCACCTGCACGCCGAAGGCTTGCAACAGCGCGGGCAGGGGCAACTCGTCGGTGCCGTGGACGAACTGCTTCAGCTCATCCGCCACGGCCTTGCCGCCGGCGCCGCGCACGGCGGCCATGATGTCGGCTTCGTTGATGGGCCCGCCATGGCTCTGGGGCCCGCCATGGCTCTGCGGCCCGCCGCTGCTGGCCTGCCACAACGCGCGCATCACGTCATCCAAACAGGCCTTGCCCTGGGCGCGCAAGCGCAAGTCCAGCGCCAGCGCCACCAGGGCGCCCTTGGTGTAGTAGCTCACCGTGGCGTTGGGCGTGTTCTCGTCGGTCTTGTAGTACTTCACCCAGGCATCAAAACTGGCCCGGGCCGCACTTTGCACGGCGCGCCCGGGCGTGGCCAGCACGCCCTGCAGTGTCTTGCCCAGCAGATTCAGGTAAGCCGGCACGTCGATCAAGCCGGCGCGGCGCAGCAGCAGGTCGTCGTAGTACGAGGTGAAGCCTTCGAAGAACCACAGCAGCTCGGTGTAGTTTTCGCGCGTATCGTCGATGCGCGCCAGCTCCGCCGGCTTCAGCCGCTTGACGTTCCAGGTGTGGAAGTACTCGTGGCTCACCAGCCCGAGCAGCCGCGTGTAGCCCTCGCCCTGATTGGCCAGGCCGCGGCGCGGCAGGTCGCGCCGGGCGCACAGCAGCGCCGTGCTGGCGCGGTGCTCCAGGCCGCCGTAGCCGTCTTCCACGGCATTGAGCAAGAAAACATAACGCTTGAACGGCGGCGGCTGCTCGCCATGCCAGAAGCGGATCTGCGCTTCGCAGATGCGCTGCGCATCCGCCAGCAGGCGCTGGCCATCGAACGACGGCAAGGCGCCGCTGACGATGAATTCATGCGCCACGCCGCAGGCCTTGAAGCTGCCACGCCAGAACGCGCCCAGCGCCACCGGGTGATCAATCAGCTCTTCGTAGTCGGCGGCCACGAAGGTGTTGCGGCCCGTGCCCGCGGGCATCGCGGTGGCCGGTTGCCAGCCCTTGGGCAGGCCGCTCAAGCGCAGGTGTTGCGGCTGCTGTTCGGCGCCGTGCACGCGCAGCAGCAGGCTGCTGGCGTTGAAGAAGCCACGCTGCGCATCGAGGAAGGCGGTGCGCACCGAGCTGTCAAACGCATACACGTCATAGCCGAGCTGCAGCGCCACGCCGGGGCGGCAGGTAATCTGCCAGGTGGTCTTGTCGAGCTGCATCAGCGCGCAAGGCTTGGCACCCTGCGTCGCACGCAGGCCGCTCAAGTGGCGCGCAAAGTCGCGCACCATGTAGCTGCCGGGTATCCACACCGGCAGGCTGACCACCTGCGTGGCCAGCGGCCGCGCCACCTTCAGCGTGACGCGATAGCAGTGCGCATGGGGCTGCGCCGGTTCGACCCGGTGTTCGATCATCACGGGCAGCGCGGGTCAACCCTTTTTTGCCGTGAGGTGCTTTTCGATCTGATCCACCGGAATCACCCCGGGCACGCGCGTGCCGTCTTCGAAGAACACCGCCGGCGTGCCGTTGACGAGGTGCTTCTGGCCGAAGGCCACGTTGCGCTCGAGCGCACCGTCGTCGCACTTGCCCATGGTCTTGGGTGGGTTGACGTTGTCGAGCATCCAGCTGCGCCACACCTTGGCGGCTTCCTTGTTGCACCAGATGTCGCGCGACTTGGCCGTGCTGTCGGGCCCCAAGATAGGCAGCAAGAAGGTGTAGATGGTGACGTCTTTCACGGCCAGCAAATCGCGCTCGAAGCGCTTGCAATAGCCGCAGTTCGGGTCGACAAACACCGCCATCTTGCGGCTGCCGTTGCCCTGCTTGATGACCACCGAGTCTTTCACCGGCAGCGCGGCAAACTCCACCGCAGTGAGTTTGTTGATGCGCGCTTCGGTGAGGTTGGTGCGGGTGCGGGTGTCGAACAGCGTGCCCTGAACGATGAAGTTGCCGCTTTCGTCGGTGTACAGAATCTCGGTGCCGATGCGCACTTCGAACAGCCCGGCAATCGCCGTCTTGGTCACTTCGTCGATCTTCGGAAAATTCGGCAGCCGCTCGGGCAGGTTCTTGCGGATGGCGGCTTCATCGGCCGCAGCGGCGGCGCAGGTCAGGGCAAAAGCCAGGCCCAGCAGGGTGGCGTGCAACTTCATGTTAGATCCTCTCAAGGAAATGTGGCTTGGCCACTTTGCTTGACCCCCTCGGGGGGCCGAGCCCGGACGAAGAACAGACCCTGCGGACTGTTCTTCGCCTGCGAGGGCCGAGCGGCATGCAAGCCGGTCGGCCTGACGCGAAGCGGCAGGTTCGGGGGTCATCATGAATGCAGCGCACGCGCCGCGAGAAAGCGTTTGAGCGGGCCCAGGTGTTGCACCAAAGTCAGCCCACGATTGCGAAGTTCCCGCGCCAGCGGGTGCGGGTGGGCGAAGAGTTGCCACAGGCCGTCGGTCACGCCGCTCATGGCCAGGGTGGGGCCGAGGCGGGCGCGGGCGTGGCGGCGCAGCAGTCTTTCGTCGCCCAGCGCGCGCCAGGGTTCGCGCTGATTGATCACCTGGCACAGGCTGGCGACATCGGCCAGGCCCAGGTTCAGGCCCTGGCCGGCCAAGGGGTGGATGACATGCGCGGCGTCGCCCAGCAGCACCCAGCCCGGGCCGCAGATGGATTGCGCGCGACCCAGCGCGAGCGG
>JANMYI010000147.1:0-2227 GCA_031381955.1 Burkholderiales bacterium | reverse complement strand
TCAGCGTCGTGCGCCGGGTCGGTGATGTAGTGGTCGTGGAAGTACGCCATGGTGTCGCGGGTGAGCAGGTAACCCTCGCCATTGCTGGTGTGCGAAGGTGCGACACGGCGCATGTCGGTGGCCGGGTAGATGAGCAACTGGTGGCGCAACGCCACGCCGCCTTCACCGCGCAAACGTTCGTCATGCAAACGTTCATCACGCAAGGCGATGGCCACCACCGCGGCCAGGTTGCCGCCGGCGCTGTCGCCGCCCACGGCCATGCGCTGCGCATCCAGCCCCAGTTCCGCCGCTTGCGCATGCAACCAGCGCGTGGCGGCCAGGCAATCGTCAACCGCCGCCGGGAAGCGGTGCTCGGGGCCCATGCGGTAGTCCACTGCCACCACGGCGCAGCCTGAATGCAGCGCCAGCTCGCGGCACAGGGTGTCGTGGGTGTCCAGGTCGCCGATCACCCAGCCGCCGCCGTGGTAGTACACCAGCACGGGCAGCAGCGCCGCGGCGCTGGGCCGGTACATGCGCAACGGAATGTCGCCATGCGGGCCGGGGGCAACGAAATCGCGCACGCTGTGCACGGCCGGCGGCGTGGGTTGCGTGACGCTGCGCCGGTCGCGGTAAAAGGCGCGGGCCTGCGCCGGCTCAAGGGTGTGGGTGGGCGGCACGCCGCGCTCGACCATCATGGTCAGCAAGGCCTGGGCTTGGGGGTGGAGCATGGGTTTCCTTCATCAAACAAGTGGGTGCGACACGCGGGTCGTTGTAGCAGAGTCAGGCCACAAGGACGGTGCCGCAGGCACCCACAACGCAACAATGAAGATCCAATTGCATGTCCAGGCCGGTGGCGTCAGCCTGCCGGCCGAGCGCAACGGCTTCGTCGGCCGCGAGCGCGAGTTGGCCGTGCTGGCGCAAGGATGGGTGCGCGGCGCGCGTGCGCTCCACGTGGTGGGGCCGCGGGGCATCGGCAAGTCGCGCCTGGTGCGGCACTTTTCGTGGTGGGCGGCGCCACAGTTCGGCGGCGGCGTGTGGGCGTGCGACCTGGCCGCGGCGCAGGGCTTTGACGGCCTGGCGCGCGCCGTGGCGGCCGGCTTGGGCATCAGTTTGGACGGTGGCCCGGACACTGACCCCGCGCCCGGCTTGCTGCGCCAGCTTGCTGGCGTGATGCGCGACCGCGGTGATTGTCTGGTGGTGCTGGACAACTTTGATCAGGTCAAGATGCAGACGCAAGCGGTGCTGGCGTACTGGCTGGCGCGCTTGCCCCGCGCACGTTGGCTGCTCAGCAGCCGCGAAGGCCTGGGACTGCACGGCACCCAGGTGCTGCGCCTGGGCCCGCTGCCAGCCCTTGAGGCGGCGGCGCTGTTCGACCAGCGCGCCCGCGCCGCGCACTGGGCCTATGCGCCCGGGGCTGATGACCAGGCCGCGCTGGCGCCGCTGTTGCGGCTGCTGGGGCACGCGCCGGCGGCGATTGAAGCCGCGGCGGCCAAGGTGCGGGTTTTGGGGCCGCGGACCCAGCTTGAACGCTGGGTGCTGGCGCAGCATGCACCGGCTGGCGTGCTGGCGGGCGGGCAGACCGGCCTGCACGCCGGCCTGTGCTGAGCGCCCTGCTCATCTCAATTGTTGCGAATGGTCGGGTCGAAGCTGCCGCAGGCGGTGCCGTCCCTGAGCTGCACGTTGATGTCGTACTTGAACGTTCTGCCCCGGATGGTGTATTTGTCGCGCACCACATATTGGTTCGGGCCGCCGTGCGCCTGCGGCGGAAATTCAGCGCCATCGGCTTTGAAGTCAATGCCGTTGTTGGCGAACCTGTAGCCGCTGGTTTCGATCTTCCAGTGCAGCGTCGTCTCCCTGTCCACCGCCAGGGCCGCCGGCAGCACGGCCAACTTGGCCACACCGCCAGGGTTGCAGTTCACCACGTAGATGTTGATGGTGCAACTTCCCGTCGTGCACTCGACTTGATGCGCTTTCACCCCCGGGCCGTCGTGGCCTGCGTGCGCGCAGCCCAGCAAGGTTGCCGCCGCCATCACCTGCAAAACAACGTGTCGCTTGCCCATGCGTGTGCTCCTAGTGTGCGTTGTACCGAATTCGGCTCGCGCAGTATCGCCGCGCGCTGCACCATCCAACCTCCCCAATGCATAGGACAAAGAGCCGCAGGCTCTCAGGCTACAGCGGCCGCTGCCGCGCCAGCGGCGGGTGGCGCGCAAAGTAGCGTTGTATGCCGGCGGCCAGGGCCAGCACCAGC
>JANMYI010000012.1:0-25295 GCA_031381955.1 Burkholderiales bacterium | reverse complement strand
CCTCGCAGCTTCGTCACCAGCCGCCTGGTGTGCCGCCGCTGTCTGCAGCCCGATATGACAGCGCTGGTGATCAACTGGTCAGACCGTGACCCTGGCCAGTACTGGGTGTACTTCGCGCAAGGCGAGCGTTGGCGCACAGTGGGCGATGCCCGCGCCGGCATCGCGCCCGCGCAAATGGGCACCACTGACATGCACCGTGTGCGCACGCGAGATGGGCTGGACATGCCCGTGTGGGTCACCACGCCCGCGGCCAAGAGCGATGGCCTGCGCCCGGCCGTGGTGCTGGTGCATGGCGGCCCATGGGTGCGCGGCAAGGTCTGGGGCTGGTATGCCGACGCTCAATTCATGGCGTCACGCGGCTATGTGGTCATCGAGCCCGAATTCCGCGGCAGCACGGGCTACGGCGACAAGCTGTATCGCAGCGGCTTCAAACAATGGGGACAGGCGATGCAAGACGACGTGGCCGATGCCACGGCCTGGGCCGTGGCCAAGCAGAAGGTGGATCCCCGGCGCATCTGCATTGCCGGCGCCAGCTACGGCGGCTATGCCACATTGATGGGGCTGATTCGCCACCCGGAGCTTTATCGTTGCGGCCTGGCCTGGGCGGCGGTGACCGACCCCAGCCTGTTGCTCACCTGGCGGCATGACAGCGATGCGGGTGACGAGTCGCGCAACTTCAGCTACCCAACCCTGATCGGCGACCCGGTGGCCGACAAGGCCATGCTGGAAAGCGTGACACCCGCCTTGCACGCCGCGCGCATCAAGGCACCGCTGATGCTGGCCTTTGGTGGCTCAGACCGGCGTGTGCCGCCCATTCACGGCAAGCGCATGCGCGACGCCCTGGAGGCGGCCGGCAACAAACTCGAGTGGCTGGAATATGCCGATGAAGGCCATGGCTGGTTGAAGCTGGAAACGCGGGTTGACTTTGCCAACCGCATGGAAGCCTTCTTCGCCAAACACCTGAAGTGAATCAGGCTTGCAGCACTTCTAACGCTCGATCCAAGCCACCACTGGCAATCGCAATCATCGCCTGCTCGGCCACCGCCGGCTTGGGGTGATAGGCAATTGACAGCCCCGCCGCTTTCATCATCGGCAAATCATTCGCGCCGTCGCCCACGGCAATGGCTTGCGCGGGGCTGATGCCCATCAGCTCGATCACCTCAAGCAGCACGCGGCGTTTTTCGGCGCCGTCGACGATGTCGCCCCAGGGCCGATCAAACAGCGTGCCGGTGAGCTTGCCGTTGGCCACGCCCAGCGTGTTGGCGCGCGCGAAGTCCAAGCGCAAACGCTGGCGGATGCGCTCGCTGAAAAAGGTGAAGCCGCCCGAGATGAGCAGCGTCTTCAAGCCCGCGGCGCGGCAGGCCGCCACGAAAGTTTCAACGCCCGGGTTGAGTTGCAAACGCTCGGCGTACACCCGCTCCAACGCCGACACCGGCGCGCCGGCCAACAGCGCCACGCGGCGGCGCAGGCTGTCTTTGTAGTCGGCGATCTCACCGCGCATCGCGGCTTCGGTGATCTCGGCCACTTCGGCCCTGCGGCCCACCAGGTCGGCAATCTCGTCAACGCACTCAATGTTGATCAGCGTGGAGTCCATGTCGAACGCCACCAGCTTGAAGTCAGTCAAGCGCAGCGGCGGCGTGAAGCCGCGCACAACCAGGCCCGGTGCATGCTCCTGCGCCGTCATGCCGCCACCTTCAGGGGTTCACCCAGCGAACGCAGCACGTCGCGCAAATAGTGCGCGCGTTCAGCGGCCAGCGGCACTTCGCGTTCGATGCGCAGCTTGTCGTTGCCGGCGAGTTTGATGTGGCGGTTTTGTTGCACCAGCTTGATGATGCGCGCCGCTTCAATCGGCGGGTTGGGCCGGAAGGTGATGCTCATTTGCTTCGGGCCGGCGTCGATCTTGTGCACGCCATAAGCCAGGGCCTGCACGCGCAAACGGTGCGTGTCGAACAGTGTCTGGCCTTGGGCGGGCAGCTTGCCGAAACGATCGGTGATCTCTTCGAGCAAGGTGTCGATCTGCGCCGCCCGCTCGGCCATGGCCAGGCGCTTGTACAGGTTCAGCCGGGTGTGCACGTCACCGCAATAGGCCGTGGGCAGCAGGGCGGGGGCATGCAGGTTGATTTCAGTGGTCACGCCGAAGGGGCTGCTCAAGTCCGGCTCCTTGCCGGCCTTGAGTGAACGCACCGCGGCGCCGAGCATGTCGTTGTAGAGCTGGAAGCCCACCTCCATCATGTTGCCGCTCTGCGCCTCGCCCAGCACCTCGCCGGCACCGCGAATCTCCAGGTCGTGCATGGCCAGATAGAAGCCCGAGCCCAGTTCTTCCATATCTTGAATGGCCTGCAGGCGCTGTGCGGCCTGCTTGGTCAGGCCCTGCACATCGGGCACCAGCAGGTAGGCATAGGCCTGGTGATGCGAGCGCCCAACGCGGCCGCGCAACTGGTGCAATTGGGCCAGGCCGAATTTGTCGGCCCGGCTCATGACGATGGTGTTGGCGGTGGCCACGTCGATGCCGGTTTCGATGATGGTGGAACACAGCAGCAGGTTGAAGCGCTGGGCCACGAAGTCGCGCATCACGTGTTCCAACTGGCGCTCGGGCAACTGGCCATGGGCCACGGCAATGCGCGCCTCGGGCAGCAGCTCGGCCAGCGTGGCACGCCGGTTCTCAATCGTCTCGACTTCGTTGTGCAGAAAGTAGACCTGGCCACCGCGCTTCAATTCGCGCAACACGGCCTCGCGGATGATCGAGTTGCCTTCACTGCGCACAAACGTCTTGATCGACAAGCGGCGCTGCGGCGCGGTGGCAATCACGCTCAAGTCACGCAGGCCTTCCAGCGCCATGCCCAGCGTGCGCGGGATCGGCGTGGCGGTGAGCGTGAGCACATCCACCTCGGCGCGCAGGGCTTTCATCGCTTCCTTGTGGCGCACGCCGAAGCGGTGTTCCTCATCCACGATCAGCAGGCCCAGGCGCTTGAACTTCACCGTGCCCGACAGCAGCTTGTGCGTGCCCACCACGATGTCGATCGTGCCGTCTGCCAGCCCCGCCATCGCTGCCGCCACTTCCTTGGGGCTGCGAAAGCGCGACATCTCGGCCACCTTCACCGGCCACTTGCCAAACCGATCCACCAAGGTCTGGTAATGCTGCTCGGCCAGCAGCGTGGTGGGCGCCAGGAAGGCCACTTGCTTGCCGCCATGCACGGCGACGAAAGCGGCGCGCAGGGCGACTTCAGTTTTGCCAAAACCAACGTCGCCGCATACCAGGCGATCCATCGGCTTGGGGGCCACCATGTCTTGAATCACGGCGTGGATGGCGGCGCGCTGGTCGGCCGTTTCTTCGAAGCCGAAGCTGGCGGCGAAGGCCTCGTAGTCGTGGGCGCTGAACGGGTGGCTCATGCCTTCGCGCGCGGCACGCCGGGCATACAGGTTGAGCAGCTCGGCAGCCGTGTCACGCACCTGTTCGGCGGCCTTGCGCTTGGCCTTGTCCCAGGCCGGCGAACCCAGGCGGTGCAGCGGCGCTTCTTCGGCACTCACACCGGTATACCGGCTGATCAAATGCAGCTGCGCCACCGGCACGTAGAGCTGGGCGTTGTCAGCGTATTCGAGGTGCAGGAATTCGCTGGCGCCGCCGTCTTGCCCATTCGACAAGTCGATGTTGATCAGGCCGCGGTAGCGGCCGATGCCGTGGTTCAGGTGCACCACCGGGTCGCCCACTTTCAGCTCGGAGAGATCCTTGATCAGCGCATCGACGCTGCTGGTCTGTTCCTGCTTCTTGCGCCGCCGCTGGCCGGGCGTGCTGGCGAAGAGTTCGGTCTCGGTGATGAATTGCAGGCTGCGGTTTTCAGCCGGCTCGTGCCAATGAAACCCCACATCCAGCGGCGCGGCGGTGATGGCCACCTTCTCTGTGCTGGCCTCGAATTCGGCCAGGGTGGCCACGCTGGGCGGGTCGATGCCGTGGTCGCGCAGCAACTCAAGCAAGCTCTCGCGCCGGCCCTCGCTTTCGGCCACCAGCAACACGCGCGCGGCGGTGGTGTCGATGTGCTTTTGCAGTGCCGCCATGGGCTCGGTGGCGCCACGGTCCACGCTCACATCGGGCAGGCCGCGCGCCCAGTCACTTGGATCATTGCCGCGCAACGCCAGCGTGGTGTGGGCATGCGTGAGCGCAAAGAAGTCGTCTTCGCGCAGGTACAGGTCTTCGGGCGGCAGCAGCGGCCGCTCGGGGTCGTGACGCAAGAACTTGTGGCGCTCGCGCGTGTCGGCCCAGAAGCGCTGCAGCGCCTCGGGCACCTCACCGTGCAGCACCAGGCGGGCTTGCGTGCCGAGGTAATCAAAGATGGTGGCCGTGGCATCGAAGAACAACGGCAAGTAGAACTCGATGCCCGCGGTGGCCAGGCCGGCGGCCATGTCCTTGTAGACACGACAGCGCGTGGGGTCACCCTCCATGCGTTCGCGCCAGCGCGCTCTGAACGCGGTGCGTGAAGGCTCGTCCATCGGAAACTCGCGCCCCGGCAGCAGCCGCACTTCAGGCACCGGGTACAGGCTGCGCTGGGTGTCGGGGTCGAAGGTGCGGATGGAGTCGACTTCGTTGTCGAACAAGTCCACCCGGTAGGGCACGTTCGAGCCCATCGGGAACAGGTCGATCAAGCCGCCGCGCACCGCGTATTCACCGGGCGACACCACCTGGCTGACATGGCTGTAGCCGGCCAGCGTGAGCTGGGCCTTCAGCGCTGTTTCATCGAGCTGGGTCTTTTGCTTGAACGAGAAGGTGTAGGCCGCAAGGAACGAAGGTGGTGCCAGGCGCGCCAGGGCGGTGGTGGCCGGCAGCAGCACCACGTCGGCCGCGCCATTGCGAATGTTCCACAGCGTGGCCAGGCGCTCGGAGATCAGGTCTTGGTGCGGGCTGAAGTTGTCATACGGCAAGGTCTCCCAATCGGGGAACACCGCCACGCGCAAGCCGGGCGCGAAGAAGGGCAACTCATCAGCCAGGCGCTGCACATCGGCCGGCTCGGCGCACACGATGCACAACACGCCGGCCGGCGTGCCCTGTGCAGCGGCATGTTTGGCCAGCAGCAAGGCATCGGCCGAGCCCGGTGGGCGCGGCAGCGTGAAGCGCTTGCCGGGGGGAATGTGGGGGATCAGCATGGAACGACGAGGGGCAACATAAAACGCCCCGCATACACGGATGCGGGGCGCTGCGGGGGCAATTGTAGGCAGCGCGGGCGGTGTGACCCGGCATGCACAATCGTTGGCATGTCTGCCCAAACCCACCCACGCTGCCATGCTCTGGTGCCCTGCGCCGGTGTCGGCCAACGGGCTGGCACCAGCGGCCACAAGCAGTATGCGCAGCTCACCGGGCGTTCGGTCGTGGCGCACACACTGGCCGCGCTGGCCGCGGTGCCGCGGCTGGTGCACATCATGGTGGTGTTGTCGCCTGCAGATGAAAGTTTTGATCTCGCCGTGCTCGCCGATCAACGGGCGCGGCTGCTGGTGCGGCGCTGTGGCGGCGCCACCCGCGCGGCCAGCGTGTCAAACGGCCTGGCCGCACTGCGCGAAGCCGGCGCTGCCGAGCATGACTGGGTGCTGGTGCACGACGCCGCACGCTGCATGCTGCGCGCCGCATGGGTGGAGCGCTTGATCGACGAATGCCTGCCCGATGCAGTGGGCGGCTTGCTGGCCCTGCCGGTGGCCGACACCCTGAAGCGCAGCGACAAAGGCCGCAGCACCGGCACAGTGGATCGCACCCACCTCTGGGCGGCGCAGACGCCGCAGATGTTCCGCCTGGCGCCGTTGCAACTGGCCTTGGCCGCGGCGGGCGAGGCGGTGACGGATGAGGCCAGCGCCATCGAAGCGCAAGGCTTGCAGCCCAGGCTGGTGCGCGGCGATGCGCGCAACATCAAGCTCACCTGGCCCGAAGACTTTGCGCTGGCCGAAGGCCTGCTCAGGAGCGAGGCATGAACCTGCCGAACCTTCGTGTGGGTGAGGGTTGGGACACCCATGCTCTTACAGCCGGCCGCCCGTTGGTGCTGGGCGGCATCACCATTGCGCACAGCCACGGCTTGCTGGGCCATTCCGATGCCGATGCGCTGCTGCACGCCATCACCGACGCCTTGCTCGGCGCCGCGGGGTTGGGTGACATCGGCCGCCACTTCCCGGACACCGACGCCGCGTTCAAGGGCGCCGACTCCACCGTGCTGCTGGCCGAAGCCGCGCGCCGCGTGCGCGCGCAGGGCTGGGACATCGGCAACATCGATTCAACGGTGGTGGCTCAGGCGCCGCGCCTGGCCCCGCACATCGACGCCATGCGCGCGCGCATCGCCCAGGTGCTGGGCATGGAAGCTGGCAGCGTGAACGTGAAAGCCAAGACAGCCGAGAAAATGGGCCCGGTGGGCGAGGGCCGCGCCATCGAGGCGCGCGCGGTGTGCTTGCTGTTCAAGCCAGGCTGAAACGCCGGCTTGCAAACCAGGTCAAGGCCCGCGCTTCAACCTGATGTGCGCCATCAACCCGCCGTCGGGTGCGTTGGCCAGTTCCAGATGGCCGCCCATGCGCTGCAAGGCCTTTTCAACGATCGCCAGGCCCAGGCCGGCACCGGTGGCGGCGGTGCGCGCGGCGTCGCCGCGGAAGAACGGCGTGGTGAGCTGGCTGAGTTTTTCAGGCGGCACGCCGGGGCCATGGTCGCGCAGCGTGACGATGACCCAGGGCCCCGTGCGCACATAGCTCACGTTCACCACCGCAATGCCGGTGTAGGTGCCGCGGCCATAGCGGCGGGCGTTTTCGAACAGGTTTGAAAAGACGCGGCCGAGTTCGGTTTCGTCGGCCATTACCGTGACGTCGATCGCCACGCGCGAAGCGATGCGGATTTCGCGCGGGTCGCGGAACGCCGCAGCCTCGCGGTCGATCAGCTGGGCCAGGCGCACCGGCGCGGTCTGCGTATTGCCCGGGCGCGCATAGTCCATGAACTTGTCGATGATGGCGTCGAGCTGCTCGATATCGGTGGCCATGTTGCGCTTGGCGTCCTCGTTGTTGACGCTCATCTCGGTTTCCAGGCGCAGGCGCGCCAATGGCGTGCGCAGGTCGTGTGAGATGCCGGCCAGCATCACCACCCGGTCTTCCTCCACCTTGGCCAGTTCGCGCGCCATGCGGTTGAAGCCTTTGTTGACTTCGCGGATCTCGCTGGTCAAGGTGTTTTCATCCAGGCGCGAATCGAGGTCGCCTTCGCGGATGCGGCTGGCCGCGAACGACAGCTGGCGCAGCGGCTGGTTGACCATGCGCGCCGTGAAGATGCAGGCTGCGGCGATGGCCATCAACACCGCCATCACCCAACCCCACCATGCACCGGGCCGAGGTGGGGTGACGGCATAGTTGGTCTGGCTCAGCCAGAAGCGGTCTTGGTCGAGCGAAAAGCCCACCCACAGCCCGGGCACGCCATTCACGCTGCTGGCCAACACGGTGTCGGCGCCGATCTGCTGGCGCAGCAAGCGGCCGATGGCGCGGGTCTGGCGGTCGGCCTCGAAGGGCTCCAGGGCTTCCCTGGGTTCACGCGGCAAGACCCGAATGCCGGTGACACTGCCCAAGGCCTTCAAGCGCGCCTGGCGCTGCAAAGGCTCGACGCCGCGCAACAGCGGGCTGACCAGAGCGACCAAATGGGCCTGGCGCTCGGCCTGGCGCGGGGCTTCAAGCTCGGCGTCGAGCACGCGCAAGGTGAGGGTGAACGCCGCCAACGCCGCGGCCACCAGCAATGCCAGCAGCGCGAACGTGCGCCAAAAAAGGCTCAGGCCAACAGAGGGGCGCGGCACGCTGTCAACTGGGAAAGTGAACCTGCGGGTGCATCATTCCGCAGGCTAACAGGTGGGCGCAGCGGTCAGTTCGTGCCGTCTGGTACGAAGACGTAACCGACGCCCCAAACTGTTTGGATATAGCGCGGCTGCGACGGGTCGGGCTCGATCATTTTGCGCAAGCGCGAGATCTGCACATCGAGGCTGCGGTCGAAGGGTTCGAACTCACGCCCGCGTGCCAGTTGCGCCAGCTTGTCGCGGCTCAACGGTTGCCTGGGGTGGCGCACCAGCGCCTTGAGCATCGAGAACTCGCCGGTGGTGAGCGAGATCTGCGTGCCTTCCTTGGTGAGCTTGCGCAGCGACAAGTCAAATTCGAACGGCCCGAAGACCACGGTCTGCGCCTCCTTGGCCGGCGCGCCGGGGGCTTCGAGCACCGGGCGGCGGCGCAGCACGGCGTGGATGCGGGCCAGCAATTCGCGCGGATTGAACGGCTTGGGCAGGTAGTCGTCGGCGCCGACTTCGAGGCCGACGATGCGGTCAACATCTTCCACCTTGGCCGTGAGCATGATGATCGGCGTGGTGTCGTTGGCAGCACGCAGGCGCCGGCAGATCGACAAGCCGTCTTCACCTGGCAACATCAGGTCGAGGATGATCATGTCCACCGCCTCGCGGGTGAGCACCCGGTTCAGCGCTTTGGAATCTTCAGCCAGAAAGACTTCGAAGTTTTCCTGGGTGAGGTAGCGGCGCAGCAGGTCGCGAATGCGCGCATCATCGTCAACGACAACAATGCGATCAGGTCTGGTGTTTGCAGGAGCGTTCATCGCCCATCCCAAAGATGTAACAAGCGAATTGTGCTGGCGAAACTAGCTTGGCTAGGGTGCAAATTGAGCAACTGTTTCAGTTCATTCTCAGACCGGGGCGCGTGCTGGGCACGCCTGGGTGACTTCCATCACGCCGCCTACGCAATACGCTGTTATCAACTTATACGAATACGCGCATGAATTCATTCCCGTTTGCGACCCGTGATCGCTCTGGCCTTGGCCTGCCTGCCGTCGGCTGGGATCGCCCAGACAGTGCCGGCGCCGCCGCAAGGCGTGCTCACGCTCAGTGCCAGCGCGAGCATCGAAGTGCCCAAGGATTGGCTGCAGATCGTGTTCGCGGTCCAACGCGAGGGCGTTGACGCGGCGCAAGTTCAAGCCCAGCTCAAACAGGCGCTCGACCTGGCGCTCACCGAGGCGCGGCGCGTGGCACGAGCCGGCCAGATCGAGGTGCAAACCGGCACCTTTGCCCTGCACCCGCGCTATGCGCCCAAAGGCGGCATGAACGGTTGGCAGGGCCGCGCCGAGTTGCTGGTGGAAGGGCGCGACGCCACCGGCCTGGCGCAACTGGCCGGGCGCATTCAAGGCCTGAGCATCGCGCGCGTGGGCTGGGGCTTGTCGCGCGAGGCCCGCGAGCGTGTGGAGGGTGAGGTCAGTGCCCAGGCGATTGCGCGCTTTCGCGCCCGCGCCGAGAGCCATGCGCGCCAGTTCGGCTACAGCGGCTACGTGATCCGTGAGGCCCACGTGGCGGCCAGCGATCCGCCCGGTGGCATGCCCGTGCCGATGGCGATGGCGCAAGCGCGCATGGCCAATGCCCCCGTTGAAGAAGAACTGCCGGTTGAAGCGGGCAAGGCCACCGTCACGGTCACGGTGAACGGCAGCGTGCAGATGAAGTAGCGCGGTGGCCGCGCCCACCACCCTGCCGGTTATTGCGCCAGCCAGCCGCCGTCAACATTCCAGGCCACGCCGCGCACGTTGTCGGCGGCCGGCGAACACAGAAACAGCGCCAATTCGCCTAACTGTTCAGGTGTGGTGAATTGCAGCGAAGGCTGCTTTTCGGCCAGCAATTGGCGCGTGGCCTCTAGCATGCTGATGCCCTGCGCGGCGGCGCGTGCATCGAGCTGCTTTTGCACCAGCGGCGTGAGCACCCAGCCCGGGCAGATGGCGTTGACCGTCACCCCCGTGGCGGCCGCTTCCAGCGCCACCGCCTTGGTCAAGCCCACCAGGCCATGCTTGGCCGCCACGTAGGCCGACTTCTGCGCCGACGCCACCAGCCCATGCGCCGAGGCAATGTTGATGATGCGGCCCCAGCCGCGCGCCTTCATGCCGGCAATGGCCAGCCGCGTGGTGTGAAAGGCCGAGCTGAGGTTGATGGCGACGATGGCGTCCCAGCGCTCGGCGGGGAAGTCTTCCACGTTCGCCACATGCTGGATGCCGGCGTTGTTGACCAAGATGTCCACCGGCCCCAGTTCGGCCTCGCAGGCCTTCATCAAGGCCTCGATCTGCGCCGGCTGGCTCATGTCGGCGCCGTGGTACGCCACCTTCACGCCCAGTGCCGCCACTTCAGCCCGCGGCCCGTCCACATCACCAAAACCATTGAGCATGATGTTGGCGCCGCGTGCGGCCAGAACCTTGGCGATCCCCAAGCCAATGCCGCTGGTGGAGCCGGTGACGAGGGCGGTCTTTCCTTTGAGCATGCTGTTCTTTCCGTGTTGGTTGATAGGATGATTATCCGAAACCACCTTGCGCCAACATGACCACACCTACTTTGCGCCGCGTGCAATGCCTCGACAGCCGCGGCCTGCACCACATGGCCTATTGGCAATGGGGCGACCCGGCCAACCCGCGCGTGCTGTTGTGCGTGCACGGCCTCACGCGCCAGGGCCGCGACTTCGACACCCTGGCCCAAGCCCTGGCCGGCAGCTACCGTGTGGTGTGCCCAGACGTGGTGGGCCGCGGCGAATCAGACTGGCTGCGCGACCCCCTGGGCTATGCCGTGCCGCACTACGTGGCCGACATGGTGACGCTGCTGGCGCGGCTGGATGCGAGCACGGTGCACTATGTGGGCACGTCCATGGGCGGCTTGATCGGCATGGGCCTGGCCGCCTTGCCGGGCTCGCCCGTGAGCAAACTGGTGCTCAATGACGTGGGGCCGAACATTGAGCCCAGCGCGGTAGCGCGCATTGGCAGCTACCTGGGCCAGCCGGTGCGCTGGAACACGCTGGACGAGGCGGCCGATGGCCTGTGGGCCATCTCGCAAGGCTTTGGCCCGCACACGCGCGAGCAGTGGCTGGCGCTGACCACGCCGCAGCTCAAGCGCAACGACGCCGGCCACTGGCTGCCGCGCTACGACCCGGCCATCGCGCTGCCGTTCAAAGCCATCACGCCCGAAGCCGCGAAAGTCGGCGAGGCCATGCTCTGGGCGGCGTATGACAGCCTGCGCTGCCCCACGCTGCTGCTGCGCGGCGCGCAGTCGGATTTGCTGTCACCGGCCACCGCGCAGGCCATGGCGCAGCGTGGCCCCAAAGCGCGGCTGGTTGAATTTGCCGGCGTGGGCCATGCGCCGATGCTGGTGCAGCCTGATCAAGTCGAGGCGGTGCGCCACTTCCTGCTTTCGCCCTGACGCCAGCATGAAAACCAGCCAGGGCGTGACAGCAGTCATGCCCGCCATCGTGCAATTGGCCAGCGCCGCGGCGGCGCCGGGTGGGGAGGTGGACGACGATGTTGCCCGCGCGCGCCGCTTCAGCCAGGAGTTATTGACCGGGCGCGCGCTGGACACCGGCGAAGACGCCCTGGCCCATGCCGACGGCGTGGCCGCTATTCTGCAAGGCATGGGCGCGGCGCCGGCGCTGCGCACCGCGGTCTACCTGGTGTACGCGGGCGACTTCTTGCAGCGCCCCGAAGAAGTGGTGGTCAAGGCCTTTGGCGAATCGCACGCCGCCTTGGTGGGGGCCACGCGCAAGCTGGTGCAGTTGCAACGCGCGGCGCGCGGCGCGCAGGTGGGGGCGGCACAGCGCGCGCAGCAGACGGAGCGCGTGCGCAAGATGCTGCTGGCTTTTTCGCGCGACCTGCGTGTGGTGCTGCTGCGCCTGGCGTCGCGCTTGCAGACCTTGCGTTTTTACGCCGCCAGCCACCAGCCTTGCCCTGAAGACTTGGCGCTTGAATCGCAACAGGTCTTCGCGCCGCTGGCCAACCGGCTGGGCATTTGGCAGATCAAGTGGGAACTCGAAGACCTGGCCTTTCGCTTCTTGCGGCCCGACGAGTACAAACAGGTGGCGCTGCTGCTGCACCGCAGCCGCATGCAGCGCGAAGCGGCGGTTGAATTTGCACGCATCCGCCTGGCCCAGCACCTGCGCCAAGCGGGCGTGCAGGCGCAGGTTCAAGGCCGCCCGAAGCACCTGTACAGCATCTGGAAGAAGATGCAGGGCAAGGCCCTGGCGTTCGACCAGGTGCTTGATTTGAGCGCGCTGAGGGTGTTGGTGGCTGACGAGCGCGCCTGCTACGCCGCGCTGTCCTGTGTGCACGAACGTTATGTGCCGGTGAGCGGCGAGTTCGACGACTACATTGCCCGGCCCAAGGCCAACGGCTACCAGTCGCTGCACACCGTGGTGCGCGGTGAAGACGGCGCGATGCTGGAGGTGCAGATTCGCACCCACGCCATGCATGAGCACGCCGAAAGTGGCGTGGCTGCGCACTAGGCCTACAAGGAAGCGGGCGTGCGCGGCTACACCGGTGTCAGTGCCAGCGGCGCCTTCGAAGAGCACCTGGCCCAGGCGCGCAAGGCCGTGCTGCACCAGTTGCTGGCCTGGGAGCGCGACGTCGTGGCACTGGAGGGCCCGGCTGACCCGGCTGACCCGGCTGTAGGCGGCTTCGACGACCGCATCTATGTCTTCACGCCGCAGGCCACGGTGATCGAGCTGCCCGCCGGCGCCACGCCGGTGGACTTTGCCTATGCCTTGCACACCGACGTGGGCCACCGCTGCCGCGGCGCCAAGGTCGATGGCGCCATGGCGCCGCTGCACAGCACGCTGCACAACGGCCAGACGGTGGAAATCATCACCACCAAGGAAGGCGGCCCGTCGCTGGATTGGCTCAACACCGAGTTGGGCTTTTTGCGCAGCCCGCGCGCCCGCGCCAAGGTGCGGGCCTGGTTCAATGCCTGCGCCCAGCACGACACCATCGCGCGTGGGCGCGAGCAAGTTGAGCGCTTGCTGCAGCGCGAAGGCCGCACTGCCTTCAAGCTCGACGCCTTGGCCGAAGGCCTGGGCTTCAGATCAGCCGACGCGTTGTTCGAAGTGGTGGGCAAAGACGAATACTCGCTGCATCACGTTGAGGCCTGGCTCAAACCCCCGCCGGCCCCGCCCAGCGCCGACGAGTTGATCGCCCTGCGCAAACCCAAGCGTGAGGATGCGGCCGCCGGGGGCGTGTTGGTGGTGGGCGTGGAGTCGCTGCTCACCACGTTGGCGCGCTGCTGCCGGCCGGCGCCACCCGACGCCATCAGCGGCTTCGTCACCCGCGGCCATGGCGTGGCCGTGCACCGCGCGGCGTGCAGCAACCTGCGCCAGATGCGCGCCACCAGCCCGGAACGCATCGTGCCCGTGACCTGGGGAGCGCAGCGTGGGCCGGCGCCTGCGCTGTACCAGGTGAACATCGAAGTCGAGGCGGAAGATCGCTCTGGCCTGTTGCGCGACATTTCCGAAGTGCTGGCCCGCCAGCGCATGAACGTGAGTGGCGTGAACACACGCACGCAACGGCGTTCAGCCGTGCCCGTGGCGCTGATGAGCTTCACCGTAGAGGTGACTGACGCCACCAACTTGCGCGCCGTGCTCGACGAGGTGGCCCGCGTGCCAAGCGTGCGCCGCGCCAGCCGGCGCTGAGAGGGTGCGCTGCTATACTGCGCGGCTTCTCAGGCGCGTAGCTCAGCTGGTTAGAGCACCACCTTGACATGGTGGGGGTCGTTGGTTCGAGTCCAATCGCGCCTACCAAATTCGGTAGTGAATCAGGGGCTTGGCAGAAATGCCAAGCCCTTTGTTCTTTCGCGGTAAAGAGGTGATCGGAGTTGTTCTTCCGTTTTAGCTTCTTGAATGAAGAACTTGTCTAGCCGTTCTTCGTGCCTCGACAGGACAGTCTCGACCACGCCACTCTCGTCGCAGTCATAGAGGTACTCACCATCCTCGCGAGGACAGCTCGCATAAAACGCTGAACTCGCCACGCTCGCAGGGCGGCTGACGAGCTCGCTCGTTAGAGACGGTCACGTGCATTCGTGGTTCATCGGGGTCGTGCAGATTGATCGTTCTTAGATCCTCGTCCCAGTCGGCTGACTCCATCGTCTCGCCCTACCGAAGCGTTCAGCCGCCGAATCCCAACCAGCGTTGCGGGCTGGCCCAGAACAATTTCGCGCGATCGGCCGGCTGGGGCAGCAGGTCTTCAACCAGGCGCAGCAGCGGGCCAATGTCGAGCCGCTGCTGCGCTTTGAGGAAAGGCCAATCGGTGGCCCACAGGCAAGCGTCTAACGTGAAGGCGTCGATCAGCGAGTGCAGGAACGCGCGCGTATCCGCATACGGCGGCGGCAGCGCCGAGAACTTCTGCCAGCCCGACAACTTCACCGCGACGCGCCGCGTGGCAGCCAGCGCCAACAAGGCTTGGAAGCCGGGCTGATCAAGGCCGAGCTCGGCGCTGGGGCGGCCGCAATGGTCGATCAAGCAACGCACGCCACTGCGTTCGATCAAAGGGCGCAGGGCAAGCAACTGATCGTGTTCGACTTGCAGCGAAAGCAGCATGTCCAGATCAGTCAGATGGCGCAGCAGCGCGTCGCTGTGGGCGTAATGTTCAACACCCATCATCGTGGCGTTGAACGCCACGCCAATGACGCCGGCCTGGCGCAACTGCAGCAACTCGCCGCGGCCGATGTCGTTGCGCACCACCGCAATGCCCTTGAACCTGCCCTGGCCCTGCGCCAGCGCATCGAGCAGGCAGCGGTTGTCCAGGCCGTAGCCCGAATTCGGCCCGACAAACAAGGCGTGGCGAATGCCGTAGGCCGCCATCACTTGCTCATACTGGGCCAGCGGCGCCACCTCCTGGCCGGCGGGCCGGTAGGCAACGTCAGGCGCGTAGGGGAAGCGCGCCGGGTCGAGGATGTGGCAGTGGCAATCGATCTTGGGTTCGTCAAAGATGCTCATTGCCAACGCGCCTTGGGCTGCCCTTACTTTGCACCCAGCGCGGGCAGGATCTCCTTGATCTCCTGCTTGCCATTGCGCGCTTCGGCCAGGAAGCTTTCACGGTCGAGGTCGCCGTTGGCGTCGAAGCTCACGTCCATCAACACACCTGGGTGGTCTGCGGCCTTGATCTTCAGGCCCTTCATCGTCTGCGCCAGCAGCTTGCGGTCGACCTTGCCGGACTTTTCAATCGCGGCCTTCATGATGTAGACGCCGGTGTAGCCCTTCACGCCGTTGTGGTCGGAAACGTATTTGTATTCCTTCTCGAACTTGGCGCGAAACGCGCGCATCGCCGGCAGCGGCGCATCCACCGTCAGGCCCACATGCGCCACGGCGCCGTTGGCCGCCTCACCGGCCAGCTCGATCACCTTCTGGCTGGTGAGCACCGTTTCACCGACGATCGGCTTGGTCACGCCCTGCTTGCGCAGTTCGCGCAGCGCACGCGCGGCCTCTTCTTCATTGGTGTAGACGAACACCACGTCGGCATTGGCCTGCTTGGCCTTGAGCACGGCGGCAGAGAAGTCAACCTGGTTTTGGTCGGTGGAAATGTCGGCCGTGATCCTCACGCCCAGCGGCTCCAGCGCCTTGCCCAGTGATTCGCGCCCGCCCTTGCCGAAATCGTTGTTCACGTAGATCAACGCCACCGTCTTGGCCTTCAGGTTGCTGGCGATGAAGCGCGCCACCTTGGGCATGGCCGTGTCTTGCGTGAAGCTGGTGCGAAAGATGTACGGGTTGCCCTGCTTGGTGATGGCCGCGGCCTCACCGCCGGTGAAATTGGGCACTTCGGCGCGCCGCGTCTCGGCCATGCTGACCAAGATGGAGCCCGAAAAAACCGGCCCGAAGACCGCGAACACGTCATCGTCAACCGCCTTGGTGGCCAGGCCCTTGGCCACGCCCGGGTTGCTCTGCGTGTCGCTTGTGGTGGTTTCGATCTTGCGGCCCAAGATGCCGCCGGCAGCGTTGATCTCTTTAACCGCCAGCTCAACGCCATTCTTAAAGTTCGTGCCCGACGTGGCGCCCGCGCCAGACAGCTCGACGATGTTGGCAATTTTGATCGGCTGCGCCCAGGCCGGGGCGCTCAGCAGCAGCGCGGCGCTGGCTGCGGCGAGCAGCTTGAGATAGGGGAAGGGCATGGTCAACTCCTGAAGGTGAGGGCGGGGGTTCAACTAGGCTGTCGGCGCATGCAGTTCACGCGCGCCGAGCCGGTGGCGGATTTCAACGCAATGGCCGGCGCCGCGAATCCGAGGAAACGCCGGGTGTGTGCGGGTGGCCGAGCAGGCCTGACGGGAGGTGGCGTCAATGGCCATGCGTGGGCGAGCCCAACGCACCCGCGGGCGCGGCGCGCAACGCTGCGAGCAGGGCGCGCCGGCGGCCGCGCTGTGGCGCGTCAAGACCAGGCTGGCGCAGCACGGCCCACAACCATTCGGCTTGCTGGGCGGGGCCGGTCTGCCATGGCGCGCGCCCCTCCATGGCGTCTTTCAGCGCACGCAGCTTCAAGTTATGCCTGGCGGCTTGCCGCTCGGGCGGGGCGGGCATGTCCAGCGCCGCTTCCAGACGCAGCAGCAAATCGTTCACATCAGTTGCCGGCAGCACGCGGGCTGGGGCCGGCTGCGCCCAGCGCTGCGCCAGCGCCTGTTCCCACATGCCGGGCAGCGCGCCTTGCCCGGCCCAGCGCTCATGCAGGCTGGCCGCCTCGGCGCCGTCTTCGCGTTCTTCGCACAGCGCTAATTTGGCGGCCAGGCTGTCGCACTGGTCTAGCCAACGTTTGCGCACGGCAGAGGTGAGCAATTCGGCCGCGCCAGCGCGGGCGGCACGGAAGCGCGCTTCGAGCTTGTCGCCAGCACCTCGCGGCAGTTCACCATCGTTGCGCCAGGCGCGGTCGATCTGTGCCAGCGTGCGTTCGATGTCGGCCAGCGGTGCTGTTGCGTCCAGGCTGCTCAGTTGCGTCAGCAGGGCTTCGCGTGCGGCCAGGTGGCTGGCCAGTTCGGCCTCGCGGGCTGCATGGGCGGCATCGCGCTGTGCAAAGACAGCGTCGGTCGCCGCCTTGAACCGATGCCACAGACCCACCTCAATGCCGCGTGGCAGCGGCAGGCGGCGCGCATGCTCTTGCCACTCGGCCTGCAAGTCGCGCACCTGCCGGCCGGCATCTGGCATGGGCCTGCCAGCGCCTGCTTGTGACGCCAGCGCTTCAGCGCGCGCGATCAGCCGCTCGCGTTGCGCTGCGGCCAGTTCCTGGGCCTGCTGCAGCGGCGCCTCAACGCGCGCCATGGCCAGGGTCAGGCGCTGCTGCAGAGGCTCACGCGCAGCCGCGGGCACGGTGTGTTCGAGGGGACCAAGCTTGCGCCATGCGCTGCGCAAATGTTCCAGTCCACGCTGCTGCTCTTTCCAATCCGGCGTGCCACCGGTCTGCAGGGCGGCCTCGGGCTCGGGTCGGGCCTCAAATTCAGCCAGCATGGCCTCGCGCGCCAACAGGTTGGCTTGCCGTGCCGCCTTCACCGCAGCATGCTGCGCGGCCACCGGTTCGTGCGCGGCCGTCAAGGCGATGTCGAAACGCTGCCATTCGTCGGCGCTGGCCACGTCGCCCTGGTGGTCGAGTTCCTTCCAGCGCAGCCGCAGGTCATGGATGCTCTGGCCGTGCAATTTCAAATTCAACTTCGCCGCGTTCGTTGCCGCCGGCTCGGCGGCGGCAAGCGTGCGTTGGGCCAGTTCTTCGGCTTGTGCCAAGAGCTCACCACGGGCGCGCGCGCCGCCCCACTGTTGCCACGCCTTCAGCCGGTCGCGCTCAGCCCACAGCGCCTGGTGACGTGCGCGCAGCGCCTCGGGCAGCGCCGCCCTGGTTTTGGCCAGCGCGCCTTCAATCGCCTGCAAGGGCCGCTGCATGGCACCAAGCTGCCCCTCAGCCAGCGCTGATTCAGCCTGCTGCATCAGGGCTTCAAGCCGCAGCCGCAGCGCTGCCGGCACTTCGGCAGCATGAGTCGGCTGCTGCGCACTTTGGACATCTGCCGCGGCTGGTGCCGGCGGGGCAGGGTGGGAAGGCTGTTGCGCCAGCCAGCGCTGTGCTTGGCGATGGTCTAACCATTGCTGTAACTCGGCGGTGATTGCGAGCGCCTGCGCGCTGTCTGCGCTGGCCGGTTCGAGCCTCGGCAGCGCATGAACCGGCGCATCAACCGGCGCATCAACCGGCGCCTGAGCCGGGGCGTCAACCGGCGCCGAAACCAGCTCGTCAGCGCCGAGCGCCGGCGCTTCAAACTTGGCTAAGCCTGAGCACAGCCACTGGGCGGTGAGTTGCGCCTGTGCCAGCGCCAGATCAAGCGCCTCGGTGCTGGCATGCGGCGGGCGCGACTGCCGCAGTGCCGCCGCAACGTGGCCAAGCGAGCCCGCGTCTTGCGCGGTGCCATGCTGCGCTGCTGCGCCGGCCGCCGCCGGCCAATCATGCATGAACCGTTTGGCATCGTTGGCCCAGCGCTGCAAGCGTTGTTGCGCCTCGCCGCGCTCGCGCATCGTGCTGGCCAGCCGTGTGCGCAACTCGGCAAACTCGGCGCACGTGTCCGGCTCCAGCAGGTCTGCGCCCAGGGCGTCCCAGTCGCGTTCCAGCGCCACAACGTGGTTCACCGCCACGTCGGCGTCGCCCAGCAATGCCCGCATGCGTTCCAGCAGGCCCTGTGCGTTGCTGCGCGCAGTGCGTTGTGCCACGCTGGCCTCCCAGCGCTGCTTGGCCAAGCGGTGCACCTTGCGATCGTGGCTGCGGAATTCGCGCTCGGCTTGCTTGAGTGCACTCTCGCCGCTCATTGCCGCCACGGCGCCCAGCTTGATCTCAAGCAGCGGCGTGGTCTGCGCCAACTGCAACAGCGCGGCGTCGTCGCCTTGCGCCGCCAGCAACCGCGCCGGCCAATCCTGCGCTGGCTGCTCGGTCGGCGCGGCTGGTGTGGTGGGGGTGGTTGGCTTGGCTGGAGCGGCTTTTGCTGCTGCCGGCCGTGCTGCGCGCGCAGACGAGGAGGCCGCGGGAGTGGGGTTGACTTTGCCTGGGTTTTTGAAGAGCCAACGGAGCATGGGGTCGGGTCGAGAAAGCAGGTGAGTGGGTGCGCCCGATCAATGGGGTGAGCGCCGCGCAGGCCGCGCACTCTACCTTGCAGCGGCGAATTGGCGCCCGCGCGAAGCCTGGCTGGTGCAGTGTTCGATGCTGTGTGGAACTTGAGAAGACCGATGGATTTGGCTGTCTGGCTAGGTGCAAAACACAGCAATGCGCGGCGGCATTGCGAGGATTTGCAACGACGCCAGGTGGCCAAAGACACGGTTTTATGTTCCGTACAGTGTCGAACACTGCGCTAGGTTCGACCCAAGACGCTGGTTCTTTCACTTTGTTCGATGCCGTACAGACGAGCCCGTGGCAGGCTTGTACCTTGTGCCAATCGAACTCATTGCTGGGACAGACCTCATGCCTGCATATCAAGTGGCCGTCATCGTGGGCAGCCTTCGACAAGAATCGTTCAACCGCAAGCTTGCGCTGGCCGTCGCCAAGTTGGCACCCCCCGAGTTCAAATTCGAGCATGTGGTGATCTCAGACCTGCCGCCTTACAACCAAGACGAAGACGCCAAGCCGGCCGAATCAGTGCGCCGGCTGAAAGCGCAGATCGCCGCGGCACACGGGTTGTTGTTCGTCACGCCCGAATACAACCGCTCGATTCCCGGCGTGCTCAAGAACGCCATTGACCATGCTTCGCGCCCCTATGGCCAAAGCGCCTGGGCGGGCAAGGCGGCCGGCGTGTTGGGCGCCTCGGTCGGGGCGATCGGCACTGCGCCGGCGCAGCAGCACCTGCGCAATATCCTGGCCTACCTGGATGTGGCCACCATGGGCCAGCCTGAAGCATTCATTCACGCCAAGGAAGGCCTGTTCGACACCGCCGGCAACCTGGGCGACGGCAGCAAAAAGTTCCTGCAAGGCTGGATGGATCAGTACGTGGCCTGGGTACAGAAGCACGCCGGCTGAAGCCCGCTTGCCAGGCCGGTCTGGCCGCACTCATGCCCTCTTGTCAATATTGTTGAAATGCCTGGGGTAGGGCGAGACCGGCTGTCGTTCACTCGGCTGGCCTGAAAGCTCGCCGGCCCGGTTGTGGTTGATGTCGCGGTGGTGCGCTTCGTCGGCTCGCACCACCAGCACCACATCGCGCAAGGTGGCGTCGGCGGCCAGGTTCCAATATCGCTTGGCAACGTCCGGCGCCGCGACGTTGGGCAACAGGCCGGCGTCAATTTGTGCCAGATACAGCGTGTAGCTGAGCACCGCCTCTTCCTCGAAGTAGCCCACCAGCCGGTGCGCGGTGCGCCGCGACACAAGATAGAGAAGGAAGAACCCAAGGTAGAAAACCCATTGCGCCAGCAGGATGAGCAAGCGCTCGAACGTTGTTGGCCGGGCGATCTGGACGAACGTCATCAGGTGCATGCGCTCGTTCTCGGCCTCTTCCAGCAGCGTGCGGATCCAGCCGTCGTCGTCAACCATGCGGCGCAAGCATTGCAGGTGAGTGGCCATGGCGCCCACCATGCCCGGCACAGCCGCCACGGTTTCCAGCACCACGGCGCGGTGGCCATAGCGTTTGGCGAAGAACACATCGGCGACCCAGCGCAGCAGCTTGGTGATGGCCAACGCAAAGCGATCCGACGGCCCCTGTGGGACATGGTGGTTGGGCGTGTCGGAGGCTGCCTGCATCGCCACTGCTGGCGGCCTTAGATCAAATCTTCCACCGTCAGTGTTCGGTAGTGAACTGCCAGCGTGGCGCCTGCGGGTTCTGCCACAGCGGCGGCCTGGGCCGCATGCTCGACGTCATCGACCCTGACCAGCAGCCACTTGTAGCCTTCCTGGGCCAACGCAAGGTAGCGGCGCAACAGCGTGATCTCGTAGCCGAAGCCGGCCAGGCCGCTGGCCTTGCCGATCGCCTCTTCCAGCTCGGCCACGCTGTCGTGCGGCGCGAAGTGGTGCACGGTGTGGGTTGACCAGCCTGCGGCATGCAACGCTGCCGCAGTCTCATCGGCCTGGGCCTGCGAGGGCAACCCGAGCATGACATGGCCCACCGGTTTGAAAACACCAAAGGACGTTGGCACATCGTCTGCGGTGACCGCGTTGTCCTTGTCGGGGTAGGGAGTGGCGTGCATGTGGGCCTCCAGTCTGTCTGCTACGGGGCCCATGCGTGCCGGAACCCTGTGCGCCATGCTGTGACGATGGTGCAAGCCAGTCTGTTCGTTGCAGCACACAGCGCTGCGCGCTGCCCGCGTTGCTGTCACGGCTGACGAATGGGGCCGAGCATGTCCGCCGGGCGCACCCAGGCGTCGAAGTCCGCCGCGCTCACGCCACCCTGGGCCAGCGCCGCTTCGCGCAAACTGGTGCCGTTGGCGTGGGCGTGTTTGGCGATGGCCGCGGCGCGGTCATAGCCAATGTGCGGCGCCAGCGCCGTGACCAACATCAGCGAGCGGTTGAGCAACTCCGTGGTGCGTGCCGTGTCCACCTCGATGCCCTCGACGCAGTGGGCTGAAAAACTCGCCATGGCATCGGCCAGCAGGTTCAGGCTGTCGAGCACGTTGTAGGCGATCAAGGGCTTGTAGGCATTGAGTTCGAACTGGCCCTGGCTGGCGGCGATGCCGATCGCCACGTCATGCCCCATCACTTGGGCGCAGACCATGGCGAGCGCCTCAACCTGCGTCGGGTTGATCTTGCCCGGCATGATTGAGCTGCCGGGCTCGTTGGCCGGCAGGCGCAGCTCACCGATGCCGGCGCGCGGGCCGCTGCCCATCAGGCGGATGTCGTTCGCAATCTTGGTCAACGCCACGCTCAGCGTGCGCAACGCGCCGTGCAAGCTGGCCAAGGCTTCATGGCCGGCCATGGCCGCGAACAGGTTCGGCGCTACCACGAATGGTTCGCCCAGACGCGCGGCCAACACTGCGGCCACGCGCTGGCCAAACTCGGGGTGCGTGTTCAAGCCGGTGCCCACCGCGGTGCCGCCGATGGCCAGCGCGTGCACCGCGGGCAGGGCGTGCAGCAGGGCGGCCTCGGCCAGGGCCAGTTGCGCGTCATAGCCACCGAATTCCTGCCCGAACGTGACCGGTGTGGCGTCTTGCAAGTGCGTGCGGCCGATCTTGATCGTGCCCGCAAACTCACCGGCCTTGGCCTGAAGCGCCGCGCGCAGGCGGCCTAGCGCCGAGCGCAGCGGCCGCGTCATCAGCACCGCCGCCAAGTGCATGGCGGTGGGGAAAACATCGTTCGTCGACTGGCCCCGGTTCACATCGTCATTGGGGTGCACTTTGCGTTCGCCGCCCAAGCTGCCACCCAGCGCCAGCGAGGCGAGGTTGGCCACCACCTCGTTGACGTTCATGTTGCTTTGCGTGCCCGAGCCGGTCTGCCACACCGACAGCACAAATTGATCATCGAACTCACCCGCGGCGACCCGTGCCGCAGCGGCGGCGATGGCCCGGGCTTTAACGGGCTCTTGCAAGCCGAGCTGAAGGTTGACCTCGGCCGCGGCGCGTTTGATGTGCGCCAGCGCATGGATCAGCGGCAGCGGCATGCGCTGCGTGCCGATGGCAAAGAAGCGCCGGCTGCGTTCAGTTTGCGCGGCCCACAAGGCATCGGCCGGCACGTCGATCGCGCCAAAGCTGTCGGCTTCAGTTCGGGTCGCGGGCGCGGTCATTTTTCAGGCCCGGGGGAAGTGGGTGGGACGACGCCGCTGTCGTCGAGCGCGGCGCCCGGGTCTTCTTCTCCGGCCACCGATGCATCGTCGGGCTGCGGCACCCTGGCCGGTGGGGCCGGTGTGGGCGCAGTCGGTGCGGCAGCGTTCACCGCAGCGGCATGCGCGCCGGCATGGTGGGCAACCAGGGGCCTGAGGTTCATGGGCGCTCCAAGCGTTGACTGAGGCGCAGACACACTGGGCGCTTCGCGGTCAGCCGTCGGTGCGGTGTCGCACAGGGTCATGATGCGCCGCGGCGCTGGCTGCTGTCCAACTCCGGGCCCAACCGCACCTCACACACACCGCTTGGGGTGAACCCGAGCCCAGCCTGGCCTGCGGCATGATCGCCAGCTTGAACGTCGACAGGCGGCGCCGGGCCGTGACTTCAAAGCCGGCCAACCTGTTGTTGGCCACGACGCAACACCGGGTGGGAAACCTCGCACATGCTGCCTGACCTCGATTCACTGGCCCTGTTCGTTCGCGCCGCCGAAATGCGCAACCTCACCCGTGCGGCCGAGGCCAGCCTGATCACCGTGCCGGCGGCGAGCCGGCGCTTGTCTTTGCTGGAGCACCAGTTCAAGGCCACGCTGTTCGAGCGCCATTCGCGCGGCATGGAACTCACGCCCGCCGGTGAGCGGCTGCTGTTGCTGGCGCGCGAGGTCATCGCCAGCGTGCACCACATGCGCGCGCAGATGGCCAACTACGGGCGCGGCCGCCAAAGCGTGCTGCGCGTGCAAGGCAACACCTCGGCCATGACGCAGTTCCTGCCCGGCGACATCGCCAGCTTTTCGGCCGGCCACGACGACGTGCGCGTGGTGCTGGAAGAAAGCTGGAGCGAAGACGCGGTGCGCCGGGTGCGCAGCGGCGAGGTGGATCTGGCGGTCATCGTCGAGGGGCCTGATACCAGCGGGCTGCACGTGGCGCCGTACCGGCACGATCAGTTGGCCGTGGTGATGCGCAGCGACGACGCGCTGTGCGGTCAGATCCCGTTGTCGTTTGCCGACTTGTTGGAGCGCGACCTGGTTGGCCTGGAAGGCGGCAGCACGTTGACGCGATTGCTCGAAGCCAAGGCCGCCTTGCTGTTGCGGCCCATGGCATTGCGCGTGCAGGTGCGCAGCTTCGAGGCCGTGTGCCGCGCCGTCGAGGCCCGGCTGGGCATTGGTGTGCTGCCCCTGGCCGCGGCGCGCAGCTTCGCCGTGGCCATGGGCCTGGCCGTGGAGCCGCTGCAAGACCCTTGGGCGCTGCGCTCGATGCGCCTGTGCACGCGCCAGGTGCCCGAGCCGAACTCGGCGCTGGGCAAGCTGGTCGGCCACTTGCAGGCATTGGCGGATTGAAGGCGCGGCGCAGCGCGCCGGTCTTGCCGCCGTGGCAATGCTGGTTTCGCGCAAAAGCAATGGCCTGACGCAGGCCGCGCTTTGCACAATCAGCATCAGCGCAATGGATTCTGGAGTGCCCATGGAGCAACAAAACCCGCCGCCGCAACGCGACACCGATGGCCCGCCGCAGGCCGAGCCACCGCTGACCGGCATGTTGGTGGTGGCGCTGGAGCAGGCCGTGGCCGCGCCGTATTGTTCGAGCCGCCTGGCCGATGCCGGCGCGCGCGTGATCAAGATCGAGCGCGCCGAAGGCGACTTCGCACGCGGCTACGACAGCTCGGTGCAAGGCGAGTCGAGCTACTTCGTGTGGGTCAACCGCGGCAAGGAGTCGGTGGCGCTGAACCTGAAAGACCAGGCCGATCTGCAACTGCTGCGCCGCATGATCGCCCGCGCCGACGTCTTCATCCAGAACCTGGCCCCCGGCGCCGCCGAGCGCTTGGGGCTGGGCTCGGCCGCCTTGCGCGCACAGCACCCGCGCTTAGTGACCTGTGACATCAGCGGTTATGGCGACCGCGGCCGCTTGTACAAGATGAAGGCCTACGACCTGCTGGTGCAGGCAGAGAGCGGGCTCATTTCGGTCAGCGGCGCGCCCGGTGATTGGGGCCGCATCGGCGTGTCGCTGTGCGACATCAACGCCGGCCTGAACGCGCTGATCGGCATCCAGCAAGCCTTGCTGGCGCGCGCGAGCAGCGGCCGCGGCTCGGCGGTCAAGGTCAGCTTGTTCGATTCCGCCGCCGAGTTGATGGCCGTGCCCTATCTGCAAGCGCGTTATGGCGGCCAGGCGCCGGCGCGGGTGGGCTTGAAGCACCCCACCATCGCCCCATATGGCGGCTTCACCTGTGCTGACGGGCGCGACATCGTGATCTCGATACAGAACGAACGCGAATGGGCTGACTTCTGCACCAGCGTGCTGCACGAGCCTGAGTTGCTCAGCGACCCGCGCTGCGCCACCAACGGCGCGCGCATCGCGCATCGCGAGTGGCTTGACGCGAAGGTGGCCGCGGTGTTTGCCGCGCACACTGGCAGCGAGATGATCGATCGCCTGACCGATGCGCAAACCGCCTATGGCAGCGTGAACTCACTCAACGACTTGATCGAACACCCCCAACTGCGCACCCGCCGCATGCCTGTGGGTGCGCGCAGCGTGGAAGTGCCAGCAGTGCCCTGGGCCGGGGAGTGGGACGCGCAGAGTTACCGCGCCGCACCGGCGATCGATGAACACGGCGCCGCATTGCGTGCGGAGTTCGGCGCGGCCGGCAGCGAGCACGAGGCCGCCGGCGCAAGGTAAGGCCTGTTCAATGTGCGGTTAGGGTGAGGTCATGGCGCAGCGTGGCAACCGCGCTGAACCACTTGCGCAGCTAGCCCGGAAATTTCATAAGCAGTAGGTCGGCAGCCTCGTGGCTGAGCCCGT
>JANMYI010000082.1:0-9439 GCA_031381955.1 Burkholderiales bacterium | reverse complement strand
TGGCGGCCCTCACGTTGGCGTTCGCTGCCAGCGCCCAGGCGCAGAGCCTGAAACAGTTGTACGAAGTCGCGCGCGGCTATGACGCTGCGTTGCTGGCCGCCCGCGCGCAGGCGGATTCGATTCGCTACCGCTTGGCCCAGGCCGAATCCTTGAACAAGCCGCTGGTCACGCTCAGCAGCAGTGGCACCGTGGGTGCGGTCGATGCGCCGCGTGTCGACCTGGGCGACAGCAACGCCGTGTTGGGCCGCGCTGCCGGCCGCTACCCGCTGTTCAACAAGACCAACAACGTGACCATTGCCCAGGCGCGCAAGGTGTTCGAGTCCACCGAGTCCGACCTGGCACTGGCCGAGCAAGACCTGATGGTGCGCGTGACCCAGGCTTACTTCGACGTGCTGGCCGCGCAAGACGCCCTGGCCACCACGCGCGGCAGCAAGGCAGCCATCACCGAGCAACTGGCTTCAGCCAAACGCAACTTCGAGGTCGGCACCGCCACCATTACCGACACGCGTGAAGCCCAGGCCCGGTTCGACTTGGCCACGGCACAGGAAATTGCCGCCGACAACGACCTGCGCGCCAAGCGCATTGCGCTGGATCAACTGGTGGGCAAGCCCGGCATCGAGCCAAAAGGCCTGAGCGTGCCGGTGAACCTGCCCCCGGTGCTGCCGCCTGACGTGAACGCCTGGGTCAGCAGCGCCGACAGTGAACACCCGGCGATCCGCAAGGCCCGCTTCGGCCTGGACGTGGCGGCGCTTGAGGTGGACAAATCTCGCGCCGCGCTGGCGCCCACGGTCGATGCGTTGGGTGCCGTCACGGTCACGCGCAACAGTGGCGGCGCGGCGCTGTCCAACGGCATCACCAAGAGCGCCAGTGTCGGCGTGGAACTCAACTACACGCTGTACAACGGCGGCCTGACGCAAGGCCGCATCAGCGAGACGCAGTCGCTCGAAGAGAAGGCACGCAACGACCTCGAAGCCTCGCGCCGGGCCGTGGCGCAGAACACGCGCGTGGCCTACTTCGGCGTGCAATCCGGCCTGGCGCAGGTGAAGGCACTTGAAGCGGCCGAGTCGTCCACCAAGTTGGCGCTTGAAGCCACGCAACTGGGCTACCGGGTGGGCGTGCGGGTGAACCTGGATGTGCTGAACGCGCAGTCGCAGCTCTACACCACGCAGCGCGACCTGGCCAAGGCGCGCTACGACGTCTTGGTCGGCGGCCTGCGGCTGCGCCAGGCTTCCGGCCAATTGCGGCCGCAAGACATCGACGCGGTGAACGCGCTGCTGGCGCCGTAACGCGCCGGGCGCTTCACGCGCCCGACACACCGCGGCCGCGCAAACGCGGCACACTGCCACACCAGCGCAGCCAGAGCGCGAACGGGGCAAGACATGGCAGCACCAGCAGGTGGGTTGAGCACGGCGCAAGCTGCCGCGGTGGCGGCACACCGCTTCGGCCTGGGCGAGCCGGCGTTGGCCGGCCTGGGCAACGACGCCCCGGCCTGGTTGCTGGCGCAAATCGGCCCGGCCGACAAGCAGCGCGGCGACAACCTGGCCAGCGCGGCCGACGGCCTGCGAAGCTTCGCGCAGTTCATCCAGGCCCAGCGCCGCGCCCGGGAGCCCCAGCCACAGGCGCAAGCCGACATGCGTTCGGGCGAACAGCAATTCGTTGACCACTACCGCGAACTGGTGCAGGCCGACGTGCGCGCGCAGTTGCTCACCGCGGCCACCACGGCCCGCCCCTTTGCCGAGCGCCTGGCGCTGTTCTGGGCCAATCACTTCACCGTCTCGATGGCCAAGGCCAGCGCGCGCGGGCTGGTGGGCGCGTTCGAGCGCGAGGCCATCCGCCCGCACATTGCCGGCTCATTTGAAACGTTGCTCAAGGCCGCCGTCACGCATGCCGGCATGCTGCGTTATCTGGACAACGACGGCTCGGCGGGGCCGAATTCCCGCGTCGTGCAAACACTCGCCCGCCGCGCGCTGGGCGCCGATGGTGCTGCACCGCGCCTGACCGGCCTGAACGAAAACTTGGCGCGCGAGGTGCTGGAGCTGCACACCCTGGGCGTGCACGGCGGCTACACGCAAGCTGACGTAACGGCGCTGGCAGCGCTGCTCACCGGCTGGCGCTGCAGCGTGCGCCCGGCGCTGGCGCTCGAGTTGCCGAGTGACGCCGCCACCGTGCGCTTCGACCCAAGCTGGCATGAGCCCGGCCCCAAGACCGTGCTGGGCAAGGCCTACCCGGCCGGCGAGCAGGCGCTGGCGGCGGCCTTGCACGACCTGGCGCTGCACCCCAGCACGGCGCAATTCATCGCCACCAAACTGGCGCGTCACTTCGTGGCCGATGCGCCACCGCCGGCGCTGGTGCAGCGCCTGGCGGGCGTCTACACCAGCAGCGGCGGCGACCTGCCCGCGCTGTACCGCGAACTGGTGTTGGCGCCCGAGGCCTGGCAGGGCGGCGCGGTGAAGTTGAAGACACCGGTGGAATTCGTGATCAGCACCGCCCGCCTGTTGGGCCAGGGCGCGCAAGCCTTTGTACGCACGCCCGACGGCGGCGCTGCGGTACTGGGCCAGCGCGTGCAGGCCGCGCCCTCGCCCGCCGGCTGGGGCGACCGCGCCGAAGACTGGCTCGGGCCCGACGCCGTGTGGAAGCGCGTCGAATGGGCCACCCGCGTGGCCGAGCGGGCCGGGCGCAGCGTGGACGCCCGCGCCTTGGCGCAAGCCAGCCTGGGCCCGCGCCTGAGCGCAGACACGGCGCGCGCCATCGAGCGCGCGGCTGATGGCCCACAGGCCCTGGCGCTGTTGCTGTTGGCGCCCGAATTCCAGCGCCGCTGACGCCTGAAGGAGCCACACCCATGACTGCCCTGACACGCCGCCGTTTCACTCACACCGCCCTGGCCGCCCTGGCCGGGCTGGGCGCGCTGCCCGGCCTGAGCCTGGCCGCCGGCAACCGCGACAACCCGAACCGCCTGGTGCTGGTTATCCTGCGCGGCGGCATGGACGGCCTGGCTGCCGCGCCCTTACCCGGCGACCCCGACCATGCTGCGGCGCGCGCTGGCCTGGCCCAGTTCGGCGCCGAGCCCTTGCCGCTGCAAGGGCCCTTCGCGCTGCACCCGCACCTGGTTGAGCTGCATGCCAGCTACCAGCGCGGTGAAGTGGTGGTGGTGCACGCCACCGGCATTCCGTACAAGGAGCGTTCGCATTTCGACGCCCAGCAAGTGCTCGAATCCGGCGGCACCCAGCCGCATGAATTGACCACCGGCTGGCTGGCCCGTGCCCTGGCCGCCACCGGCCAGCGCGGCCTGGCGTTGAACACCGCCGTGCCGCTGGTGCTGCGCGGCGCCAGCGAGATCGACACCTGGGCCCCTTCGGCCCTGCCCGAGCCCACGCCCGACCTGCTGGCCCGCCTGCAAGGCCTGTATGCAGGCGACGCCGAACTGGCCCGCGCCCTGGCGCGCGCGCGTGGCCTGCGCGAACAGCCGGGCATGACCATGAACGAGATGAGCGCGGCGCAAGGCGGGCGCAACGGCTTGCTGCAGTTGGCGCGCAAGGCCGCCGAGTTCCTGGCGCAGCCGGGCGGCGGCCAGGTGGCGGTGCTGGAAATGGGCGGCTGGGACAGCCACGCCAACCAGACCGCGGCCAACGGCGCACTGGCCAGCAACTTGCGCAGCCTGGATGCGCTGCTGGCCACGCTGCGCGACGGCCTGCAAGCCCATGGCACCTGGGCGCGCACCGTGGTGCTGGTGGCCAGCGAGTTCGGCCGCGAGGTGGCCGGCAACGGCACCCAGGGCACCGACCACGGCAGCGGCGGCGTGGCCTTTGTGCTCGGCGGCGCGGTGCGCGGCGGCCGCGTGCTGGCCGACTGGCCCGGCAAGGCCAAGGCGGCGCGCTTCGAAGGCCTCGACTTGCGAATCACCACCGACCTGCGCGCGGTGTGTTTGAAAGTGCTCTACCAGCACCTGGGCGTGCCGCGCGCCGTGCTGGCGCGCGACGTGCTGCCGGGCACGCAGGCGCTGCGGCCGCTGGATTTATTGCGCGGCTGAAGCTACGCTGGTGCGCCCAGCAGCGCCAGGATCGACCCGGCCATACGTTGCGCGGCGCCGCGGTGCGCCGTGGCAAAGGCCAGTGCCCGCTGCACCCAGCGGTTACGCTGCTGGTCACTGGCCAGGGCCAGCGCGCGGCGCACGCCTTCATCCAAGCTGGCCACCCGAACCGAGGCGCCGGCCTGCAGTGACATCTGCGCCGCTTGCGCGAAGTTGAAGGTGTGCGGGCCCATCACCAAGGGGCAGCCACAGGCCGCGGCTTCAATCAGGTTTTGACCGCCCAGCGGCGCGAAACTGCCGCCAAGCAAGGCAACGTCGGCCAGGCCGTAGTAGGTGGCCATTTCGCCCAGCGAGTCACCCAGCCAGACATCGGCCGTGGCGGCCTGCTCGGGCGGCTGGTCGACCCAGCTGCTGCGCCGGCGCACGCTCAACCCGGCGCTGGTGGCCAGGGCCGCCACCTCATCAAAACGTTGCGGGTGGCGCGGCACCACCACCAGCAGCGGGCGCTGGCCGGGCAGTGCCGCCCAGGCCTGGAACAAGGCTTGTTCCTCGCCCTCGCGCGTGACGGCGGCCAGCACCACCGGCCGGGCCAGCGCCTGACGCCACTGCACGCCGCGCGCCACGGCTCGCGTGGCCGGGGTGATGTCGAACTTCAGGTTGCCCATCACGCTGGCGTGCGCGGCGCCGCCTTGCAACAGGCGTTCGCGGTCGGCGTCGGTCTGGGCCAACACCAGCGTGAACGCGGCCAATGCCGGGCGCATCAAGGCAGGCAGGCGTTGGCCTTTGGCCAGGCTGCGTTCACTCAGGCGCGCATTGGCCAGCACCATGGGCAGGCCGCGCCGGCGCGCCTGGTGCAGCAGGTTGGGCCAGACTTCGGTTTCCATCACCACGCCCACGCGCGGCCGGTAGTGCGCCAGGAAGCGCCGCACGGCGCACGGCGTGTCGATGGGCAACCAATCTTGCTGATCCTGTGCAGCCAGCAGTTTGGCCCCGGCCTCGCGCCCCGTGGCCGTGCCGTGGGTGAGCAACAAGCGCAGGCCCGGAAACTGCGCGCGCAGCTCGTTGAGCAACGGCGCCAGGGCCAGCGTCTCACCCAGTGAGACCGCATGCAGCCACACATCCACCGGCTGCGCCGCGCGCTGGTACCAGCCCAGGCGCCGCATCAGACTCTGCCGGTACAGCGGCTCGCGCCGGCCGCGCCACCAGTAGCGCGCCAGCACCCAGGGCGTGAGCAGCCACAGGGCGGCGGAATAGACCTGGCGCGCCAGCATGGCCATGCTGCGCGCGGCCAGGTTCAATGCGCGGCGGCGGCCACTTTCGCGTCGGGCTTGACCTGGCGCAGCGCGGCCATCATTTCGGCCTCGATGCGCTTCAACGCTTCGGGCGTGTGGCCTTCAAACCGCAGCACCAGCACCGGCGTGGTGTTGGACGCGCGCACCAGGCCGAAACCGTCTTCGTATTCGACGCGCAGGCCGTCGATGGTGATCACCTCCAGCGCATGCGGGAATTTCGCATTGGCCAACAACTGGCGCACCACTTCATTGGGCTCGCCCTCGGCGCAAGGCACGTTGAGTTCGGGCGTGCTGAAGCTGGTGGGCAAGGCGTTGAGCACGGCGCTGGGGTCGGCGCTGCGCGACAGGATTTCGAGCATGCGCGCGGCGGTGTACGTGGCGTCATCAAAGCCATACCAGCGCTCGCCGAAGAAGATGTGGCCACTCATCTCGCCGGCCAGCGGCGCATGGGTTTCCTTCAGCTTGGCCTTGATCAGCGAGTGGCCGGTCTTCCACATCAGCGGCTCGCCGCCGGCGGCGCGAATGAACGGCGCCAGGCGCTGCGTGCACTTCACGTCGAAGTTGTTGGTGCCGCCGGGGGTGCGTGACAGCACGTCTTGCGCCAGCAGCATGAGCTGGCGGTCGGGGTAGATGATCTGGCCGTCGCGCGTGACGACGCCGAGCCGGTCGCCATCGCCATCAAACGCCAGGCCGAGTTCAGATTTGGTCTTGCGCACGGTGGCGATCAGCTCGCGCAGGTTTTCGGGCTTGGAAGGGTCGGGGTGGTGGTTCGGGAAGTTGCCATCGACCTCGCTGTACAACTCGGTCACCTCGCAGCCCAGCGCGCGCAGGATGCCCGGCGCCGAAGCCCCCGGGATGCCGTTGCCGCAATCAACCACGATCTTCATCGGCCGCGCCAGCTTGCAGTCGCTGGTGATGCGGTGGCTGTATTCGTCGAGGATTTCCATGCGCGCCGAGCGGCCGCGCTTGCGCGTGTAGGCCTCGGCCTCGATGCGCCGGCGCAGGTTCTGGATCTCCTGGCCGTAGATGGCGCGCCCGGCCAGCACCATCTTGAAACCGTTGTAGTCCTTCGGGTTGTGGCTGCCCGTCACCTGTATGCCCGAGCGGCAACCGTGGCGCGCGCGCGTGGCGGCCACGTAGTACAGCATCGGGGTGGTGACCTCGCCCAGGTCCACCACATCCAGCCCGGCCGAGGCCAGGCCGCGAATCAGCGCCGCGCCCAGCACTTGGCCAGACAAGCGGCCATCGCGCCCCACGGCCACGGCTTTTTCGCCGGCCAGGCGCGCTTCGCTGCCAAAGGCGCGCCCCAGGTGCTCGGCAAAGTCTTCGGTGATGGTCTTGCCGACGACGCCACGAATGTCATAGGCCTTGAAGATGGACGGGTTGGCGTGCATGGCGGTGGCAGTGGACGAAAGGGGCGGATTGTAGGCAGGCAAAAGCGGCTTTTCGGGCCTGATTTGCCGGCTGTGGGCAAATCGCATATAAGCCGGTGCGGCGGGGGCAGGCACAGGTCCGCAAACGGCTAGTCTGAATCTCGGGCCCGCCTATGATGGCCAGCATGCCCCGCACCACTTCCAGCACCACAGCGCAGGCCGGCACCGAGCATTTGTACGCCGTGCTGCAAGCCCATGACGCGCGCTTCGATGGCCGCTTGTTCGTGGGCGTCACCTCCACCGGCATCTACTGCCGCCCGGTGTGCCGGGTGCGCGTGCCGCTGCAGCGCCATTGCCGCTTCTATGCCAACGCCGCCCTGGCCGAGGCCGCGGGCTTTAGGCCCTGCCTGCGTTGCCGGCCCGAACTGGCGCCGGGGCTGTCGTTGATGGATTCATCGTCGGCGCTGGCGCAGAATGCGGCGCAAATGATCGACCAGGCCGTGCACGAGGGCCAAGACCTGTACCTGGGCACCACGGCGGCCAAGCTGGGCGTGACCGACCGCCACCTGCGGCGCATCTTTCAACGCGCGCATGGCGTGACGGCGCTGCAATACCTCAACACCCGCCGCTTGCTGCTGGCCAAACAACTGCTGACCGACACGCCGCTGCCCGTGACGCAAGTGGCCCACGCCAGCGGCTTTGCCAGCCTGCGCCGCTTCAACGCTGCCTTCGTGCAGGCCTACCGGCTCAACCCCAGCGCGCTGCGCAAGGCCGCGCCGGCCGCAGCGCTGAAAGACGACGCGCTGCACCTGCGCCTGGGTTACCGCCCGCCGTACGACGTGGCCGGCGTGCTGCGCTTCTATGCCGACCGCGCCGTGCCGGGGGTCGAGGCCGTGGTGGGCGACGAAGTCCAGCGCACGCTGAGCTGCGTGCACCAGGGCCGCGAATTGCACGGCTGGCTGGCCGCGCGCTTCATGCCACAGCGCAACGAGCTGCATGTGCGCTTGGCGCCGGTGCTGGCGCCGGCCCTGGGCACTTTGCTGCCGCGGCTGCGCCAGGCGTTTGACCTCGACGCCGACCCGCAGCGCATCGACCCGGCCATGCTGGCGCTGCCGGTGCCGCCGCGCCCGGGCCTGCGGCTGACCGGTGGCGTTGACGGCTTCGAGATGGCGGTGCGCGTGATCCTGGGCCAGCAGGTCACGGTGGCCGCGGCGCGCACACTGACCCGCCGGTTGGTCGACGCATTGGGCCTGCCCGTAGAAACACCCTTCGCCGGCCTGCACAGGCTGTTCCCCAGCGCGGCGGCCATCGCCAACACCAGCGCCGAGACGATCGGCAAGCTCGGCATCGTGCGCCAGCGCGTCGGCGCCTTGCAAGGCCTCGCCGCAGCCGTGCAGGCCGGCCAGATTGAACTGCATCGCAACGCACCGCTGCAAGCCACGATGCAGGCGCTGGGCGCGTTGCCCGGCATCGGCGAGTGGACGGTGCAGCTCGTGGCCATGCGGGCCCTGGCCTGGCCCGATGCCTTCCCGGCCACCGACATCGGCTTGCTCAATGCCCTGGGCACGCGCGACAGTGCCGCGGTGCTGGCACAGGCGGAAGCCTGGCGGCCGTGGCGCGCATACGCCGTGATGCGCCTGTGGCAAACCCTGGAGACTCAACCATGACTGCAACGACTGCAATGACCGCAAACAAGCGCTGCGCCAAGATGGGCCTGGTGGCGCAGGATCACATCGACACGCCGGTGGGCGGCATGGTCGCGTTGGCCACTGAGCAAGGCCTGGCCGGGCTGTGGTTCGAGCATCAGATCGAGGGCAAGCTGCCACTGCCACTTGAACCGGCCCGGCCCGTGCTGGCCGCCACCCGGCGCTGGCTGGCAGCCTACTGGGCCAACCGCGCCACGCAAGACATCGTGGTCGAGCTTGATCTTCACGGCACGCCCTTTCAACTGGCCGTGTGGCACGCCCTCATGAAGATTGGCCAGGGGCGCACGCGCAGCTATGGCGAGATCGCCATGCAGGTGGGTTCGCCCAGTGCGGTGCGCGCCGCGGGTGCGGCCATTGGCGCCAACCCGGTGGGGGTGATCGTGCCGTGTCACCGCGTCATCGGCAGCAACGGTTCACTCACCGGTTATGCCGGCGGCCTGCCGCGCAAGGAAGCCTTGCTGCGCCACGAAGGCTTCTTGTTGACGTGAAAACGCACTTTGTGGCGGAACTGGTCTTACTGGCCGCGCTGTGGGGCGCGTCGTTCCTGTTCATGCGCGTGGCCGCGCCCGAGTTTGGCGCCACGGCGCTGGCGTTCATTCGCGTCGCACTGGCCGCGGCGATCTTGCTGCCGTGGCTGGCGTGGCAAGGTGGCCTGCCGCCGCTGCGCCAGCACTGGCGGCGCATTGCCGCGCTGGGCGTGATCAATTCCGCCCTGCCCTTTGTGGCCTTCAGCTACGCCGCCTTGTCCATCACCGGCGGCCTGTCTGCCGTGGTCAACGCCACGGCGCCGCTGTGGGGCGCCATCGTGGCCTGGCTGTGGCTGCACGAGCGCCCACACGCCGAACGCGTGGCCGGCCTGGTGCTGGGCTTCTTCGGCGTGGCCTGGTTGATGTGGGATCAGGCCAGCTTCAAGGCTGGCGCCCTGGGCACGCAAAGCATGCTGGCCATGCTGGCCTGCCTGGCCGCCACGGCCTGTTATGGCGTGGCGGCCAATTTCACGCGCCGGCACCTCACTGGCGTGCCGCCGCTGGCCATTGCCGC
>JANMYI010000079.1:0-18866 GCA_031381955.1 Burkholderiales bacterium | reverse complement strand
ATCGAACGCCGCCACGGCGCGCAGCAGCGGGCCGGCCAGCACGGCATCGGCCGCCGCCATGTTGCCTAAAGCGCCGTGAAAACTCATGTGCGACATGTGGTGGCCGGCGGCGCGCGCCATGCCGGCCAGCGCGCCGAGTTGATAAGTGACCATGGCGGCCAGTTCTTCCGCGTCAATGTGCATGACGCGCCGGCCAAAACCCTGGCGGTCCGGGAAGCCGACATGCGCGCCGACATCCACGCCACGCGCCAACGCCATGCGCACCGTGCGCTGCATGATGAGCGGGTCGCCGGCATGAAAGCCGCAGGCCACGTTGGCCGACGACACCACGCCCAGCAGCGCCTCGTCTTCGCCCATGCGCCAGGGGCCGTAGCCTTCGCCCAGGTCGGCGTTCAGATCAATGTCCATGGTGTGTGGCCGTGCGTGCGGCATCTGCTGCCGGCAACGAGGGAATCAAATCTGCGAGGTGGCTGCCGTAGCCCACCAGCGCACCGTCTGCGGCGATGTAGCCGGCGATGATGCCTGCCTGCGGCGCCGCCACCGGCAGCAACATCGCACCCACGCGCAACAGCCCGATGACCTGGCCGGCCACCACGGCCGTGCCCGGCGCGGCCAGGGGCGCGTCGTGCAGCGGGTGTGCGTGCACGAAGATGCCCACGGCGCCGGCTTTGATGGCAACGCCCGCTGCCTGGGCATCGGCCGCGTGGGCTGCTTCAACCAGGACAGCGAAACAAACCGGCGATACGGCTTCGACGCTGCCGAGCGCCTGGTGCAAACACAGGTGCACACCGGGGCCGCGCAATTCCAGCGCGCCGATGTTCGTCTCGGCGAGCCAGGCCACCAGTTGCTGCGTCAGGGCGGCAGTCATGCTGCACATCCAACGGCCGCGGGCGGCCACAGTTCGATGCGGCGGGCCACATCGGCCAGCCAGCGGCGGTTGGCCGCCAGTGCCGCCACCGCATCCGCCCAGGTGGTGGGCACGAAACGAATCTGGCTGCCGATCGGCGCCTGACCCAAACGCCAGAGGTCGGCATCAATCACCGTGCCGATCTTGGGGTAGCCGCCCGAGGGCTGGGCATCACACATCTGCACGATGGGCTGGCCACCGGGCGGCACTTGAATGACGCCGGGCACGATGCCATGCGAGCGCAATTCCATCGGTGCCAGCGGCACCAGCGCCACACCGGCCAGCCGATAACCATAGCGATCACTTTGCGGCGTGATCCTCCAAGGCTGCTCCCAGAACGCGGCGAGTGAAGCCGCGGTGAAACGCTCGTACTCGGCCGCCGGCAACACGCGCACCGCGGGCAAGCCATCAGCCTGCAAGGGCATGGCCAGCGCTGGCGGCACCAGGCCGAAGCCGGCTGTGCGGCCGGTGCTGGCGTGCGCCGCCGCAAGCCGGTCGCCCCGGCGCAGGGCGCGGCCTTCAAAGCCACCGAAGGCGCCGCGCAACTGCGTGCTGCGCGAACCCAGCACCACCGGCACGGCCACGCCCCCAGCCAGGCACAGGTAGGCGCGGCACGCCGGCCAGGTGCCGCGGCGCGGCGGGCCCAGGCTCAGCACCTGCCCGGCGCGTGCCACGTTGCGCCACCAGGGCAGCAAGGCGCGGCCATCAAGCTGTGCGGCCACATCGGCGCCGGTGAGCGCGAAGCTGCAATCGGCCACGAAGCGCAGTTGCACCGGAAAGACCTGGAACTCGATGGCGGCTGCGCCCTTGTCGTTGCCCAGCATCAGGTTGCCCGCGGCCAGGGCCAGCGGGTCCATCGCGCCCGAACCGCCCACGCCCCAGCGCAGCGCGCCGCTGCGGCCGAGGTCTTGCACCGTGGCCAAGGCGGCGTTGGACAGCACTTCCAGCACCTCGGTCAACGTATCACTCCAGCCACGCGAAAGCGAATGCTGTCGCCGGGTTGCAGCAAGGCCGGTGGGTCTTGCGTGGCATCGAAGAAGCACATGTCGGTGCTGCCGAGGGTGTTCCAGCCGCTCGGGCCCGCCGAGGCCGACACGCCCGTTTGCACCCCGCCGATGGACACCGACCCACCCGGGATGCGCAGCACCGGCACCGCGCGCCGCGGCGTGGCCAGGGCCGGGTCCATGCCGCCCAGGTAGCAGTAGCCGGGGTGGCTGCCCAGCGCATACACCGGGTACAGCGGTGCACTGTGGCGGGCCACGATTTCGTCAACGCTCAAGCCGGTGTGCGCCACCACGTCGCCGAGGTGTGGGCCGCCTTCGCCGCCGTAGACCACGGGCAACTCCAGCACCCGCCCGCCCAGGGCCAACGCCTGCGCCGCCGGCCAAGCCGCCTGCAAGCGCGTGGCCAAAGCCTGCCATTGGTGTGCCGCTTGTAGAAAAGCCGGCGCGAAGGTGAGCATGAGGTTGTTCATGCCGGGCACGGCCTCGCCCACCTCAGGCCAGCCCTGTGCCAGCCGCGCCAGGGCCCAGATGCGCTGCTGCGTGGGCAGGCACAGCTCGCCCGGTGGCTCGAACAGCAAGGCGCGGGTGCCCAGCAGGCTAACGCTTGGTTTGACTTCATCAGCGGGCGCACTCATGACCAAAGATGCGGCGTGCGTCAGCGCCAGCGCAACAAGGGCTGCCCGGCAGCCACTTCCTGGCCCGATTCAACCAAGAACGCATCGACGATGCCGCTGCGCTCGGCCTCCACTTCGTTGAAGATTTTCATGGCCTCGATCACGCACAACACCTGGCCGGCGTGCACCCCCTGGCCCGGCTGCACGAAGGGTGGTTGCCCGGGCGCGCTTTGCAGAAACACCACGCCGGCCAGTGCCGCGCATTGCTGGGCAAGGCCGGTTGGCGCGGCCAACGAGGGCGGCAAAGACCGCGGCGCGCAGCCTGGCGCCGCGCGCACCAGGCGCAAGCTCCAGCCATCTTTCGAGGCCTGCATTTCGCCCAGCCCCGAGGCCTGCATGGCGTCGATGAAGAGCTTGATTTGCTGCGCATCCATGGCGCGAAGGTAGCGGCCACCGCCGGCCCGCGCCAAGACGGATTGGCTGTGCCCCGATAAGGCCGACTTATGACGCGGCGCTGCGTTGCTCGTCGCCGCCGGGCTGGCGCCCGGGCAATTCGTCCACCAACTCCAGCAAGATGGCCTTCACCGCCTGCGCCGGTTCAGACAGCGGCAAGTGGTCCGACATGCAAAGCGCCAGCGGCGCTTCGATGGCCGGCTCAACGATGCGGCAGCGCCAGGCCGCGCAGGCAGCGGTGACCTCGCGCGCCATGGATTCAGGCAGGATCGTGGCGCCCAGGCCATCGGCAATCACCGCGGTGAGCGTGCTGGCGGATTCAATCTCGGCCACCACGCGCGGCACCAGGCCAATGCTGGCGAAGGCTTCATCAACCATCTTGCGCACCACGTTGTAGGGCCGCGCCAGATACAGATCGAGATCAGCCAGCAGCCGCAGCGGAACCTGCTGTGGCGGCGCGGGCAGGCTGCTGGGCCCCACCACGAACAACTGCTCCTTGAGCAAGGGCAGGAACGCCAGGCCATGCACCGCCGTGCGCCCGCCATACAGCACGGCCAGGTCCATGCGGCCGTTCATGATCAACTCAGACAAGGTGCTGCCGTACGTTTCGTTCAAGTACAGCAGCACGCCCGGGTGGCGTGCGCGCACGGTGCGCAACAGCGGCAGCGCCAGCGCCGCGGCCGCCGTGCCGGGCGCCAGGCCCACCGACACGGCACCTTGCAGCCCCAGGCCCGCGGCATCCATGTCCACGCGCGCCTGCTCGCACTGGCGCAAGATGAGCTGTGCGTGGCGGTACAACACCTTGCCGGCTTCAGTGGGCGTGACGCCGCGCTTGGTGCGCAGCAGCAGTTGCTGGCGCACTTCGCCTTCCAGCGTGGCCAGTTGCTGGCTCAGCGCGGGCTGGGCGATGTGCAGCACATCGGCGGCCTGGGTGAGGCTGCCGATGTCGACGATCTTGACGAAATACTTCAGGCGCCGGAGGTTCAAAGCGGGGTTCCCATCGCTTGACAGCAAGGCCGCACGAACCGAGTCTAAGCTGGTCATAAGGCTTGCCTATCGAGACAGACAGAACTTGTCTTGGCGCTGTCAACGCTGAACGCCTACTGTGCCAAGCTCGCGCCATTCAACCTGCCTTCGAGGATCGATTTGCAAACTTCCCGCATCGCCCCGCGCGTGCAGCGCATCAAGCTCTCGCCCAGTACCGCGGCGGCTGACCGCGCCAATGAACTGCGCCGGCAAGGCCAGTCCATCGTCAGCCTGGTGGTGGGCGAGCCCGACTTCGACACGCCGCGCCACATTCGCGCGGCCGCCGCGCAGGCCATGGAACAAGGCGCCACGCGCTACACGCTGATGGCCGGCACGATTGAGCTGCGCCAGGCCATCGTGGCCAAACTGGCGCGTGAGAACGGCCTGGCCTATGCGCTGAACGAGATCATGGTCACCAGCGGCGCCAAGAGCGCCATCTACAGCCTGTTCAGCGCCACGCTGCAAGCGGGTGACGAGGTCATCATCCCGGCGCCGTATTGGGTGTCGTACCCCGACATGGTGTTGGCCAACGACGGCACGCCGGTGTGCCTGCCCTGCCCCGAAGCCGCCGGCTTCAAGCTCACGCCGGCGCAACTGCAAGCCGCCATCACACCGCGCACGCGCTGGCTGCTGATCAATTCACCCAGCAATCCCACCGGCGCCAGTTACACCCTGGCTGAATACCGCGCGCTGGCCGACGTGTTGTTGCGCCACCCCCATGTGCTGGTGATGACCGACGACATCTACGAGCACATTCGCTTCGACGCCAGCCGCACGCCGCACCTGCTGCAAGCCGCGCCCGAGCTGCGCGAGCGCGTGGCGGCGGTGAACGGCGTGTCCAAGACCTATGCCATGACCGGCTGGCGCATCGGCTGGGTGGCCGCGCCGCGTGACTTGATTCAAGCGTTAGACACGCTGCTCTCGCAGTCCACCGGCAATTGCTGCTCCATCAGCCAGGCCGCCGCAGCGGCGGCCTTGAATGGCGAACAGGGCTTCGTGACCGAGAGCGTGGCCATCTACCAGCAGCGGCGCGACCGCTGCGCCGCACAGTTCAACGCCATACCCGGCCTGAGCTGCCTGCTGCCCGATGGCGCGTTCTACCTGTACGTGAACTGCGCCGGGCTGATCGGCAAGACCACGCCACAGGGCAAAACCTTGCGCGAAGACGGCGACGTGGTGATGCATCTGCTTGACGCCGGCGTGGCGCTGGTGGCTGGCACGGCGTATGGGCTGTCGCCCTACTTTCGCGTGTCGATTGCCACCTCGATCGAGAATCTTGACGAAGGCTGCCGGCGCATCGCCGCTGCCGTGGCCGCGCTGCAATAACTCACCTACACGATGATCCCGATGAGCCCCTACAAAGCCCTGCGCAAGAACCCCTCAGCCGCCCAAGCCAGCGAAGACATCCTGGCTGCCCTGCGCGAATTGCCGCTGTCAGCACTGAGCGACAACATGCATCGCAGCGTGGGCACGGTGGGCTTGCACCCCTATCACCTGCCGGGCGACAAGACCATGGCCGGCACCGCCGTCACCGCCCGCTCGCGCGGCGGCGACAACCTCACCTATCTGCGCGCGCTGGAGTTCTGCCGCCCGGGCGATGTGCTGGTGGTGGATTGCGGTGGCGACCTGCACAACGCCGTGGTCGGCGGCATCTTGAGCTACTACGCTGCCCGCATCGGCCTGTCTGGCGTGGTGCTTGATGGCGCGATCCGCGACGTGGCCGAAATCCGCAGCCGGCCCTTCCCGGTGTACGCCCGCGGCGTCACGCACCGCGGCCCGTACAAAGACGGCCCGGGCGAGATCAACGTGCCCATCAGCGTGGGCGGCATGGTCGTCAACCCGGGCGACATCATGCTCGGCGATCAAGACGGTTTGCTGGCGATTCCCCAAGACAGCGGCGTGCTCGATCTCATCAACAAGGCCCGCGCCGTGCTCGTGGCCGAGGCGCAGACCATGCTGGCGATGAAGGAAGGGCGCTGGGATCGGGCCTTCATTGATGCGCTGGAGGTGCGGTCGAATAACTGAAGTCTGAAGGCTGTTGACGCCGGTCGCGCACACCGCGTCGCGCTCACGCGGAGCAAATCACCGGCAGCAGATCGCCAATGGGCCCGCGCAGCAACGCATCGGCCAGATCGTCCATCGCCGTAGGCTGGTTGTTCATGATCACCACGCGCGCACCGGCGCGCTTGGCCAGCGGCACCACATTCGCTGCGGGCACCACCTGCAAAGTGCTGCCCACAGCGAGCAGCAAATCCGCCTCACGCGCAGCGGCCAGGGCGCGGTCGATCACCTGCGGCACCAGGGCCTGGCCGAATGAAATGGTGTCGCTCTTGAGGATGCCGCCGCAAGCCGGGCACGGCGGGTCAAGCTCACCCGCGCGCACGCGCTCCAGCACGGCCAGCATGTCCAGCCGCAGCCCGCAGCCCCAGCACATGGCGCGGCGCATGCTGCCGTGGACCTCGATCACGCCTTGGGGCGCATGCCCGGCATGCTGGTGCAGTTCGTCGATGTTCTGCGTGATCAACGCATGCAGCTTGCCACGGCGTTCCAGCGCCACCAAAGCCAGGTGGCCGCGGTTGGGCCGCGCTTGCCACACCGGGCTGGCCAGGCGGGCGCGCCAGGCCGCCTGGCGCACCTGCGCATCGGCCAGGTAATGCTGCAGGGTTGATTGCCTTTCGGCCGCGGGGTTGGTGGTCCACAGCCCTTGTGGGCCACGAAAGTCGGCAATGCCGGAATCGGTGGAAACGCCCGCACCCGTTAACACGACGATGCGTGCGGCAGCGTCGACCCAGGTCTTGACAAGCGCAACGGGGTCTTCCATGGACATGCTCGAACGCTGCCGAGCGACCTCAGCGCAACTGCGCCAGGCTGTCCTGCGCCGCGCGTTCGATGGCACGCTCGGCGTCTTGCGGCAGCAGCAGCCGCTCGGCCACCGCCTGGGCCGCCGCGGCGCGCACCGCGGCCACGTAAGCCGCGTTGTCAACGTAGCGCTCGGCCAATGAAGGGCGTGGGTCACCCGCTGCTTCACGTGCGGCACGTGTGGCCGCGAACGGCGACACCGCGCCTTGCAGCGGAAACAAGGTGCCCGCGCCAAAACCCGCGGCGCGCGGGTTCCAGCCGGTGTAGCTGGCGCGCGGCACGGCCAGCGGCAGCATGCGGATGCCGGCAACGGCCATGCCGTCGCTGTCGGCCCGCGGCACGAACACGGCGTACTGGCCCAGCAGCTTGGCCGGGAAGGCGGTTTGATCCGAGAACGCCGCGCCGGTGAAGATGCCGGTGTAGGGCAGGCCCGGAATGCCGCGCGGCACGGCGTCAGCCGCCTCGACCAACGTGCCGTGGGCGCGCATGGGCACGCGGCTGGCGGGGGGCTCCACGCCACTGGCCAGCCAGGCCTGCATCGCGCTGAGCAAGGCGCGCATGGGCGGGCCGGCATGCATGGGGTTCAGCGGCAGGGCCATGGTGGGCATGCTGCGCGGGCGTTCGCCAGCTTCGGCGTAGTGGGGCGTGCCGGCGATCATGTAGGCGCGCACATCGGCGGGCAGGTCGAGGTGGTTGCCGGCCAGGTCGGTCACCAGCAGCGAAGCGCGCGAGGCCCACCACTCATGCTCACTGTCGGTTTGCATAACGCGTGGGCAGGTGGCGCTGAGGCGGCAGCGTTGCATCAGGCCGTCGCGCTTGCCGCTCAAATGATCCGTTAATGTGGCGTAGGTGAAGGGGAACAGGTCGGCCTGCCAGGCCGGGTCTTGCGGGTGCCGCGCGTTGCGCCCAGGCTGGCCAAAGCGAAAGTTGGTGGCCATGCGCCGGCCGCCGGCAATGTGCGGCATCAAGCCATCGAACACGATGGCGCCACTCAGGTCTTCATTGAACCCCAGGTGCAGAAAGTCGCGCAGGAAGCGGCCGCTTTGTGACACGCCAAAGCCAATAGTGCGCTGCACCGTGCTGCGCCCGCCCGCTGCCAGCGGGTTGGCCGGGCTGCCGTCGCGGCGCAGGTACGCGGCCACGTCGCGCGTGGCCGCAAAGCCCAGGCCGAGCACGATCGGGTCGCGCGCCGTGTACGTCACCTCATACAGCGCGCCGGCATCAAAGCCGCTGACCGGGCGAGTGATCTCGACCGTTTGTGCGCCGCTGGCGCGCACGCCCAAACCGGCCGGGGTCTCGCGCGGCGCGTCCCACTTCGCACGCACGGTCACCGCCAGCGAGGCCGGGTCGGCGATGGGCCAGGCCAGCGTAGCGGTGGCGGGCGAGCGCAGGTGGTCGAACAAAAACTCATCGCGCGATGCACCCGTCACACCACGCAACACGGGTGCCGCCAACGCCAACTGGCCGGGCTGCGACGGGATGTCGGCCTGCCAGCCGATCCAGGCCAGGGTGTAGCCCTGCGCCTGCGCAAAGCCGATGCCGGCATCCACCGCCTTTTCGGCGTTGTTGGCGCCGGGTTGTGCCGCGTCGTCAAACAACTGCGGCGCCAGCTTGCGGCCGCGGTTGGGCACGTCGAGCAGCAGCGTGCCGTTGCCGCGCTGCGGGTCGGCCGGGCGCAGCAACACCACATCGGCCGTGGCCTCGACGCGGCCTTGCGCATTGCGCGGCGCTTGGCTGATGTCAGCGATCACCGCGTTGCGCGGGTCGGCAGGGTCGATGGCGATGGTGGCGCGTGCCGTGATGCGCACGTAGGGGCCCACGTTGCCGAAGCTGCGGCCCTCGAAAGCAGGGGCGCTTTGCAGCACCTCGAAGCGAACCACCTGCGCCTGCGCAGCCAGCGCGCAGCCAAGGCAAATGGCGAAAGCGGCCGTACGACGGGTTGACATGATGAAGCCCTTTGTGTGGCGTGAATGCACAGGCGTTTGGCGCAGCGAGCTGAACCTTACCTCACCGCGCCGGTCCTGGCGCCGGCTCCGCTGGCGCGCCTGCGCCTTCGTCGTCAGCCATCGTCACGACGATCTTGCCGGTGACTTCGCCGCGCGCCATGGCCCACAGCGCTTGCGGGGCTTGCGCCAGTGGCACACGCAGGCCGATGGGTGGGCGCAGCACGCCAAGCGCGGCCAGGTGCTCCACCGCAGTGCGGCTGTCGGCCGCGCCTTGCGGGTCTCGGCGGCCGGCTTCGCCCGCGCGCACACCCATCAGCGTGAGGCCTTTGATGAGCGCCTTGTTCATGGCCAAAGTGGGAATCTGGCCCGAGGCAAAACCCAACACCAGGACGCGTGCGCCCCAGGCTGCGCAGCGCAGGCTGTGCGTGAACAACTCGCCGCCCACCGGGTCGGCCACCACGTCCACGCCACGGCCGCCGGTCAGCGCCTTCACGGCATCAGGCAACGAGGCATCGGCCTTCAACACCGGCACGCCCTGCGCGACCCAGTGCTGCAAACGTTCCGGGTGACTGGCCGTGGCCAGCAGCCGGGCACCGAGGTGTTGGCCCAGTTGCAGGCAGGCCCAGCCGACACCGCCGCGCGCACCGTTCACCAGTAACCACTCGCCGCGTTGCAGTTGCGCCCGCCGCTGCAGGGCGACCCACGCGGTGAGGGCGGTGATGTAGAAGGCCGCTGCTTCGTCCATGCTCAGGCCTGCCGGCACGGCATGGGCCTCGGCGCCGGGCAACACCACGTGCTGCGCGACGCAGCCTTGGCGCGAGAAATAAACGGCTTGGCCCAGCCGAGCGGGCGCCACCTGCGCGCCACACGCCACCACCACGCCAGCGCCTTCCATGCCGCAGATGAATGGCAACGCGGGCTTGTGCTGATAGCTGCCGCGCGTCATGAGCAAATCGGGGAAGTTCAGCGCGGCCGCATGCACTTGCACGCGCACGTCATGCGGGCCCAGCGCCGGCACATCGAGCGTGCACACGGCCACGCCGGAAAGGTCGTTCGACAGCGACTGCACGCACAGGGCTTTCATGGCGTGAAGTGTGCAGCACGCCACCATCGTGGCGCCCCTCTTGGTCTCCTTCTGCTAGCCTGCAAACGATGAACACCCCCATGAACCTGCAAGGCACCGGCGCTGTCATCACCGGCGGCAATGGCGGCATCGGCCTGGGCATGGCGCGCGGCCTGCTCGCGGCCGGCGCGAACGTGGCCATCTGGGGCTCGCGCGCCGAAAAGACCGAAGCCGCCCGCGCGCAACTGGCCGCCGAATGTGGCGACGCCGCGCGCGTGCACGCCTTCGTGGCCGATGTGGGCGACGAAGCCCAGGTGGATGACGCTTTTGCCCGCAGCGTGGTCGCCCTGGGCCGCGTCGACGCCTGCTTCGCCAACGCCGGCATCGGCGCCGCGCCCACCGCCTTCACTGAGCTGAGCCTGGAAGCGTTTCGCCGCGTGCAGCGCATCAACGTGGAAGGCGTGTTCCTCACCCTGCGCGCTGCCGCTCGCCACATGGTGGCGCATGGCCGCGGCGGCTCGCTGGTGGCCACGGCCAGCACCGCGGCACTGGAAGGCGCGGCGCGCAATTCACCTTACGGCGCGAGCAAAGGCGCCGTCACATCCATGGTGCGCGCACTGGCGGTGGAACTGGCGCGCCACCAGATCCGCGTGAACAGCATCTTGCCCGGCTGGGCGGTGTCGGACATGACCGAGCGCGCCTTCAACGACCCGCGCTTTGCCGCCAACGTGATGCCGCGCATTCCCGCGCGGCGCTGGGGCACGGCCGACGACTTTGCCGGCATTGCCGTCTTCCTGGCCAGCAGCGCCAGCAGCTACACCACCGGCGCCGATTTCGTCATCGACGGTGGCTACACCAAGTTCTAACATCACTATTCACCGGACAAGAAGCACAGCATGAGCATCGCCTACATCATCGACGCCTGCCGCACGCCGCGCGGCATTGGCAAGCAGGGCAAGGGCGCGCTGGCGGATTGCCACCCGCAGCACCTGGCCGCCACCGTGCTGAAGGCCATCGCACAGCGCAACGGCCTTGACACCGCCGAGGTGGACGACGTGATCTGGGGCACCAGCACCCAGCGCGGCAAGCAGGGCTTCGACATGGCGCGCATGGCGCTGCTGGACGCCGGCTACAGCCCCAAGGCCAGTGGCGTGACGCTCGACCGTTTTTGCGGCAGCGGCATCACCAGCGTGAACCTGGCCGCCGCCAGCGTGGCCGCGGGTTTTGAAGACCTGGTGGTGGCCGGCGGCTGCGAAATGATGAGCTACACCGCCAGCATCGCCGACCCCAAGGCGCCACCGATGATGGACGCCGGCAACCTGCGCCTGCGCGCCAAGGTGCCGCAAAGCCACCAGGGCGTGTGCGCCGATGCCATCGCCACGCTGGAAGGCATTTCACGCCAAGCGCTCGACGACCTGGCCTATGTGAGCCAGCAGCGCGCCGCCGCGGCCATCACCGGCGGCCACTTCAAGCGCAGCCTGGTTGCCGTGTACCGTGAAGACGGCAGTTTGGCGCTGGACCATGAAGAGTTCCCGCGCCCGCAAACCACGCGCGAAGGCCTGGCCGAACTCAAGCCCGCCTTCCCCAAGCTGGCCGAGACGCCGCTGGATGAGCAAGGCAACACCTATTCCGGCTACATCCGCCAGGCCTACCCCGGCCTGAAGATCGAGCATGTGCACCACGCGGGCAACAGCTCGGGCGTGGTGGATGGCGCGGGTTGCGTGTTGCTGGCTTCAGCGGGGTACGTCAACCGGCGCGGCCTCAAGCCCCGCGCCCGTGTGCTGGCCATGGCCAACATGGGCGACGACGCCACGCTCATGCTCAACGCCCCGGTGCCGGCCACGCGCAAGGTGCTGGCCAAGGCGGGGCTCACGATTGACGACATCGACCTGTTCGAGATCAACGAAGCCTTCGCCGTGGTGGCTGAAAAATTCATTCGCGACCTGAAGCTCAACCGCGACAAGGTGAACGTGAACGGCGGCGCCATGGCCCTGGGCCACCCCATCGGCGCCACCGGCTCACTGCTCATCGGCACCATGCTTGACGAGCTGGAACGGCGCGACCTGAAGCGCGGCTTGATCACCATGTGCGCGGCCGGTGGCATGGCGCCGGCCATCATCATTGAGCGGGTGTGACGGCGGCGGCGGCTGGCGCACACGCCAGCTGCCCGCAACGCTCGCACGGCCCTCTGGGCACTGCCACGCCAACCCATGGAGCACCCCATGCATCTGCAAGGTTCCTGCCACTGCGGCAAGGTGAAGTTCAGCGTTGAGTCGGCGCAGCCGGTGCCCTTCATGCGCTGCTATTGCTCGATCTGCCGCAAGACCGCCGGCGCCGGCGGCTACGCGATCAACCTCGGCGCGGCGGCTCGAAGCATGAAGGTCACGGGCAAACGCGATTTGCGCATCTATCGCGCGCAACTGCCGAACGACGATGGAACGCTCACGCATGCAAGCTCGGCGCGCCGCTACTTCTGCGCGCGCTGCGGCAGCGCGCTGTGGCTTTGGGATCCGACCTGGCCCGAGTTGGTGCACCCGCATGCCAGTGCCATCGACACCCCCCTGCCGGTGGCACCTGAAAACGTGCACTGCCTGGTTGATTCCAAGGCCGCATGGGTGCCCGTGGAAGGCCAGCCTGCCGACCCCCGCTTCGGGCACTACCCCAGCATGTCGTTGGCGCAGTGGCACGACAGCAAGGGGCTGACCTCGCTCACCTGACGCCCTGGCCTGAGCCTCATTCAGGCTGTGGGTACAGCCCGTGCACGCGGCCAAACAGCCGCGACAGGCCCAGCAAGGCGGCAATGTTCGGGCTGGCTTGCCCCAGGCGTTGCCCGATTTCGTAGACGGCTGTGATGACGGCGTCCAGCTCCATGGGCCGCCCGGCCTCAACGTCTTGCAGCATTGACGTCTTGAACGCACCCAGCTTGGCCGTGATGGCATGCCGGTCTTCGGTCGACTGCGCCACCTTGCAGCCGATGCGCTCACCAATCGCCGCCGCTTCCAGCATGGCGGCCGAGCAAAAGTCGCGCACCAGCGGGTCGGCCAACGCACGGTCAATCGTGGCACCGGTGATGGCGCTGATCGGGTTCATGGTCATGTTGCCCCACAGCTTGTACCAAATGTCATAGCGCACATTGGCTGATGGGGTGGCGTCAAAGCCCGCGTGCGCCAGCAACTCTGCCACGCGCTGCACACGTTCGCTGTGGCCGCCCGCGGGCTCGCCGAGGATGACCCCCTGCCCCATCTTGTGTTGCACCAGGCCTGGCTCGGGCGTGGACGCGCTGGCGTGCACCACGCAGCCGATAACCCGCTGCAGCGCAATGGCCTGCGTGATCACGCCGCCAGGGTCCACGCTTTGCAAGGGCTCGCCGCCGAACTCGGGCAGGCTCTGGCAAAACCACCAAGGCACGCCGTTCATGGCCGGCATCACCAAGGTGTGCGGCCCGAGCAGAGGTGCCAGCCCTTGCACCACGCTGACCAAAGCGGGCGCCTTGACCGCCACGATCACCAGGTCTTGAACGCCCAGCTCGGCGGGGTTGTCACTGGCGCGGGCCGGCGTTTGCGTCAACACATCACCACTGTTCAGCCGCCAACCCTGGCCGCGCAGCGCATGCAGCGTGGCGCCACGCGCGAGTGCGCAAACGTCGGCGCGGCCCGCCGCGGCCAGGCGGGTGCCGATGAAGCCGCCGATGGCGCCGGCGCCGATGATGCAGATCTTCATGTCGTGTCCTCAACCAATTGATAACGTTAGAGTTAAGTCAGCCGCGTTTCCGATCCATCAAACCGAGCCGCTTTGCGCCACCGCACCAGCCATGCACGAGGCATTCTCGATCGTGTCGGGTCAAACCAGCTCAGACCCCCTGCCGCAGCCATGCCAAACCTCCCGCCGATGGCCGCGCCAAGAGCAGCAGTGCGCGGGACGGCTCCTGCGCACCATCCTGGTTCGCAGGCAATGCGGCCGGCCCGATTTCGGTGCCGCAGGCGTCGTTGCTGGGTGCGATTCGACTCGGGAGGATCGCGAAGAAGTTGGCACACCGCTTGCTGGTATACCAGTCGGTACATCAACTCGAGCGCCGTTCTGGCGCCCTGTCCGGCCTCAACCCGACCCACCAGGAGAACCCATGGCACACCCAGATTTCAGCCGTCGCGACATCCTGAAGCAACTTGGCGCAACAAGCGTCGCCGCTGGCGCGGCAGGCTGGTCGGGGCTCGCCGCGGCGGTGGCCACCAAGAACCCCAACGTGCGCTTCGCCCATTGCGGCGGCAGGTGGACCGAAGGCAAGCACCCCAAGAACACCGGCAGCTTTTTCGGCTACATCGACGAAGGCCAATACCTGAATGGCGTGATCGCCGGCCACATGAGCAAGAGCAAGAAGCTCGGCTTCGTGGCCGCCAAGCCCATTCCGCAGGTGCTGCGCAACATCAATGCCTTCACGCTGGGCGCGCGCTCGGTCGACCCCAGCATCACCACCACCGTGATCTTCACGGGCGATTGGTCGATGGCCGTGAAGGAAGCCGAAGCCACCAACAGGCCGACCAGGGTGCCGATGTCTTCACGATGCACGTCGACGGCCCCAAGGTGGTGGTCGAGACCGCTGCCAAGCGCGGCAAGTTCGTTTGTGGCTACCACGCCAGCCAGGCCAAGCTGGCACCGGCGGCCTACCTGACGGGCGCCGAGTGGAACTGGATCACTGCCTACAAGAACATCATCGAGGCCGCCCGCACCGGCAAGCCGCACCCGAACTTTGTTCGCGGTGGCCTGAAGGACGGCTTCGTCAAGGCTTCGCCGTACGGCGCCATGGTGCCCGAAGGGGCGCGCAAGAAGGCCGACGAAGTGAAGGCCGCGATGATCGCCGGCAGCTTCGACATCTTCAAGGGCGGCGCCGCCGGGCTGAAGGACAACACCGGCAAGGTCGTGATCCCCGCGGGCAAATCGTTCAAGCAAACCGACCCTGAGCTGGAAGGCATGAACTACCTTGTTGAAGGCGTGATCGGCAAGGCCTGACAGCGCCCCAAGGCCGGCTTCTGCCGGCCGCCAATCGCCAGAGGCGATTGGCGCAGCGTCTGCCTTGAACCGGAGGGTCGCCATGGACCACAGCGCCTACATCACGGCCGCGGCCGCCACGCTCGGCCTGAACATCAGCGCCGAGTCGCAGCCGGCCGTGTTGCATTAATTCGAGCTTGCGGCACAGATGGCCAAGTTGCTGGAGGGCCTGCCCTTGTCGGCCGCCGACGAATCGGGCAGCGTGTTCGCGCCGGTGGTGCCGCAGGGGGGTGAGTGAGCCCGCCCGGCAGCCCCGAGCGCGACGCCGGGCCTGCCACCCGCGATGCCGTGTTGGTGCGCCGCCTGGAAGCCGAAGGCGCGGTGCTGGTGGCGACGCACAACATGGACGAATACGCCTACGGCTTCACCACCGAGAACAGCCACTACGGCGCCACCTGCAACCCGCATGACACGGCGCGCATCAGCGGCGGTTCGTCCGGCGGCTCGGCCGCGGCGGTGGCGGCAGGCCAGGTGCCGTTCAGCCTGGGGTCAGACACCAACGGCTCGATCCGTGTGCCGGCCTCGCTGTGCGGCACCTTCGGGCTCAAGCCAACGTTCGGGCGGCTACCCCGCAGCGGCACCTACCCGTTCGTGGCCAGCCTCGACCACCTCGGGCCGTTCGCGCGCAGCGTGGCCGACCTGGCACTGGCCTACGACCTGATGCAGGGCCCCGACGACACCGACCCGGCCTGCGCGCAGCGCGCCATCGAACCCGCCTCACCCGGGTTGGAGCGTGGCATCAACACCCTGCGCGTGGCCGTGCTGGGCGGTTGGTTCCGCGAACAAGCCTTGCCCGAGGCATTGGCGGCGGTAGACCAGGTGGCGCAGGCGCTGGGCTACGCGCAACTGCTGGAGCGCGGCGCGCGCCTGGTGCAGCGCACGCACACGTCGGCGCAGTACCGGTTGCACGCACTGCCGGGGCAGTTGCCGCCGAAACCGGGGCTGGCGCGTGTGGCACAGGGCGGCCATGCCATCGAGGTCGAGGTGTACGACATGCCGCTGCACCACATGGGCTCGTTCCTGGCGCTGATCCCACCGCCACTGGGGTTGGGCTCCATCGAACTGGCTGACGGGCAGTGGGTGAAGGGCTTCATCTGCGAGCCCTGGGCGCTGCAAGGTGCGGCCGACATCAGCGAACACGGCGGCTGGCGCCACTACATCGCCACGCTGGCGGGCAACGGTGCGGCCAGCTGAGCGGATGGCCAGGGATTCACTCCGGCCCCCTAAGCCGCACGGCCCGCAGACCAGGCATCGTGCCGCGGATGCCCACCCTCAACGTGCACGAGCCATCGGCCACGCTCGCCGAGTGCGCCTACACGCTGATCAAGCAGCGCATCTTCAACTTTGATCTGATGCCTGGGGATCGGTTTTCCGAGCTGGAACTGGCGCAACAGGTACACGTCAGCCGCACACCGCTGCGCCAGGCGTTGCAGCGGCTGCAGCGCGAAGGCTTCATGCAAGTGTTTCAGAAAAGCGGCTGGCTCGCGGCGCCGCTGGACTTTGACCAGTTTGACGAGCTCTATGACTTTCGCGTGCTGATCGAATATTTTGCGGTGCGTCACCTGTGCGGGGCCGATGACCGCCCAAGCTGGCAAGTGCGTTTTATCCCAGGCGGAGACTCGACCGCCGGCTCAAGAGCTGAGGAAGTTTGTCGACGAACATCGACAGACCTTCGGGGTCGAGCCGATCTGCTAGGTGATGCAGATCGCCCCGTCGGGCTACCGGCATCATGCGGCGCGACAGCGTGATCCAGCAAGGCAGCCCGCCCGCGTACAGCGTGATCAGGCATTGATCCCGCACATTGAGCGTGTCAGGAAGGCCAGCATGCAGGTCTACGGCGCAGACAAGGTCTGCAAGCAGATGAACAGGGAGCGCCCCGTGGTGGCGCGCTGCGCCGTGGAGCGCTTGATGCGGCGCCTGGGCCTGCGCGGGGTCGTGCGCGGCGAAGTGGTGCGCACAACCATCAGCGACACCAAGGCACCATGCCCGCTGGACCACGTGAACCGGGTATTCAAGGCGAAGCGGCCCAACCAGCTGTGGGTGTCCGACTTCACCTACGTCTCGACCTGGCAGGGGTGGCTGTACGTGGCCTTCGTCATCGACGTGTTTGCCCGGCGCATCGTGGGCTGGCGGGTCAGCAACTCGATGCACACGGACTTCGTGCTCAATGCGCTGGAGCAGGCGCTCTACGCGCGCCAGCCCGAGCGGGATGACGCGCTGATTCACCACAGCGACCGAGGTTCGCAGTACGTGTCCACCAGGTACACCGAACGCCTGGCCCAGGCCGGCATCGAGCCCTCGGTGGGCAGCAAGGGCGACAGCTACGACAACGCACTGGCTGAGACCATCAACGGGCTGTACAAGGCGGAGCTGATCCATCGCCGCGGCCCGTGGAAGACACGCGAGGCGCTGGAACTGGCCACGTTGGAATGGGTGCCGTGGTTCAACCACCACAGGCTGCTGGGGCCTATTGGCTACATTCCGCCGGCCGAGGCAGAAGCGAACCACTGGCAAGAGCAAGCGAGCGGGAGTGTCGCCAATCAACGCAGAACCGAACCAGCACAGGGGGTTGAACCATGAATACATGGCCCAACCGCAGGGCCTCCGGCGGCCCCTGCGGGGGGCTGATCAAGAAAGGCAGTAGAACCGAAACACCAAACCAACCAATTCAACAGACCGCCTTGGTCTGACTCACGCCAACTGGCCTCCAGGAAACCCGGTGCGGTTCACACTTGCCAACACCGGCCAGTCATCAGGATCCCGCGGTCCGATTCGCGCCAGCGCGCGGTCTTTGAACGGCAAGTACGACTCGGCAGGTACCGGCACGATCACATGAGCCAGGGTCTCCAACTTCTCCAGCGCCGCCTGGATCGCCTCGACCGACTTGCCGCGCTTGGCAAGCACCGTGGGCAGGTGCTCTCGCGCTTCGTCGAAGGCGATGTCGGGTGCGAGGAACGTCGCTTGCGCAGCGTGAGCTGCGAGCAACTCCGACACGCGGCTGCCGAGCACCGCGCGCACCAGGATGTTGGCGTCGAGGCTTCAGCCCAGGCTGTGCAGAGTTTCCTCGGCGAGCGGATCGGACCGTGCACCCTCCGGTCGGAGAGAGTGCACGGTCGTGCGTCACGGCTGGAAGCTGATGCCACCTGTCAACGCGAGGGTCGTCGGGTAGACGCCGCCTGCGGCCACGCTCAAGTTCGCGCCGGTCGTCTTGCCGCCCACCGTCGGCAGAGCCGCCGTACCTCCTGCGGCCTGGAAGTCGACCGACACGATCTTCTGACCGGCCAAGGCCAGCGCGGGCGTGTTGAGGCTGGTATTGCAGGACTGGATCACGGCGAATGAACTGAGCGGCACCGCGTAGTCCGCCGCCGCACCGTTGTTGAGCGGCGAGACGACCGCCAGCAGCTTGATGTTGCACGGCGCCACCGCGGCGCCAGCGTCGACGTCGTACCACTTGTTCAGCGTCAGCAGCACGCCGACGTTGTTGGTGCCGCTGGCGAACCATTCCGGGTTCTGATTGAACTTGAAGTTGATCGTCGTCTGACCGTTGATCTGCACGCCGCCGGCGGTGTCGCCCGCGGCGCTGATCGAGGTCACACCCGGAGCGAGGATCCCGATGCCGGCGTACAGCGCCGTCGCCGGGCTGGGGGTCTGGTAGTACAGGAAGAAGAAGCTCGTGGCGCCGATGCCGCCGCTGCCGGAGCCGCACCAGGCCGGATCGCCGGAGCAGTTGAAGCCGTCCAGGTTGCTGCCGCTGTAGCCGTAGTAGGCGCCGCCTTCGACCGTCAGGTTGCTGGCCGCGAAACCCGACGAGTAGATCAGCGGGCCGCCGCCACCACCACCGCCACCGCCTCCAGCGGCGCCGACGAAGGTGATGTCGTCGTAGTAGTAGACGCGGTCGGCGGGCAGGGGCCCCGAGCCGCCGTTGCCGATGCCGAAGTCGGAGAAGATCGA
>JANMYI010000048.1:0-9498 GCA_031381955.1 Burkholderiales bacterium | reverse complement strand
CTCGAACGGCACGCCCTGCTCACGCGCCACATCGCGTATACGCTCGTGGATGAACGCCACGGCTTGCGGGTGCAGCGCCAGCGGCACGCCCAGCGCGGCGGCGGCGCATTGGCGGGTGTGGTCGTCGGGCGTGGCGCCGATGCCACCACATGAGAACACCAACTCGCCACTGGCGAAGGCCTCACGCAGCGCGGCGGTAATGGCCTCGCGGTCGTCGCCCAGATAGCGCGCCCAGGCCAAGGCCATGCCGCGCGCGGCCAGCAACTCGATGGTCTTGGGCAAGTGCTTGTCTTGCCGTTTGCCGGAAAGAATCTCGTCGCCGATGATGATCAGGCCGCAGCGCTTCATGACAGGGCTTTCGGGGTGGCGGGCAGCAGTTCAACAACGTCCACTGGCTGGGCTGGTGTGACTGGCATGGCGGCACGCTGGCTTTGCAGCGCCGCCAGCGCGTAGTGCGCGAACCACAGCGCCGAGAAGGCGAACACCAGCGTGTACAACCAGATCGACACCACGATCAACACGGGTGCGAAGATCACAATGAGCGCGCTGGCCGCCCACAGCAGCGCCGGGGCCGCGCCCAGGTAGCCGCAGACCACGCCCATGGCCAGCAGCGGCCAGCGGTGTTCGCGCATGAGTTGCACGCGCTCGGCGTTGCTGGCATGGTCGGCCAGCACATCGAAGCTCATCACCTTGTACGTCAGCCAGCCCCAGATCATGGGCGGCAGCACCAGCACCAGCGGCGGCACCAGCCACAGCGGCACGCTGGCGATCAGCAGCAGCAGCGCGGCCAGCGTGCAGCCCGCTGACCACGCCGCGGCGCGCCACCACGACGCACCCTGCTTGCGTTGCAGCAGCGCGAAGCGGCGCGCCGCCACCAGGCGCACGATGGCCGGCGTCATCAACAACGCCACCAGCATGAGCGACGCCACCACGACCACCGGCACCGCCAACGCCACGATGATCAGCGGCTCGAACACGTTGACGAGCGCCCCCGCGCCCAGGCCGCGCAGCCATTGCTTGAAGGTCTTGATGGCATCCCATTGGTCGAGCGCGGCACGCAACAGATCGACCGCGCTTTCCCAATACAACCAGCCCAGCCCCAGCACGGCGCTCACCGCAATGACCAGCGGCAACACCGACCACAGGATCACCCGCGGGTGCAGGCAATACGCCGCCGCACGCCAAAAAGCATCAACCAGTTCTTTCATGCTCTGAGCATATATGGCTGTTGGCCCCTCGCTCGACGTGTACGCCGGGCGATCCCCCGAGGGGATGCGGGCCGGCTTGGGGCGGCCCCGCGCTCGGCCCGACGGTCGCTGCTACCTTCACTCGTCATCACCGCCCAGCACGCCGCCCAGCAGCCCGCCAGCGGCAAACCCGCCCAGCACCGAGCCCTCTTCGCGCGAACCGCCGCGCTGCGGCGCGGCGGCAAACACGCGCGAGGCCAGGCGCGAGAACGGCAGGCTTTGCAGCCACACCGTGCCCGGGCCGGTGACCTTGGCGAAGAACAGACCCTCGCCACCGAACAACGCCGTCTTGATCTTGCCCACGTACTGGATTTCAAACGCCACGCCGGGCGTGTAGGCCACCAGGCAACCGGTGTCGACGAACAGGGTCTGCCCGGCTTGCAGTTCACGCTTCAACACCGTGCCGCCGGCGTGCACGAAGGCCAGGCCGTCGCCTTCGAGTTTTTGCATGATGAAGCCTTCGCCGCCGAAGAAACCCACCGACAGCTTGCGCTGGAACGCAATGCCCAGCGAGACCCCGCGCGCGGCGCACAGGAAGGCGTCTTTCTGGCAGATTAACGTTCCACCCAACTGGCGCAAATCCATCGCCAAAATCTTGCCCGGGTAAGGCGCGGCGAATGCCACGCGCAACTTGGCGCTGTGTTGGTTGGTGAAGACGGTGGTGAAGAGCGACTCGCCCGTGACCAAGCGCTTGCCCGCGCCCAGCAGCTTGCCCAGGATGCCGCCCTGCGCCGCCGAGCCGTCGCCGAAGACCGTGTCCATGCCGATGCCGGCGTCCATGTACATCATGCTGCCGGCCTCGCCCACGGCGGCCTCGCCGGGGTCGAGTTCGACCTCCACGTACTGCATCTCGTTGCCCTTGATCTCGTAGTCCACCACGTCCATGCCCATGCTCGCTCTCCAGTGCAAAGTGCCGCTGCGCCAATCTGCGCCGGCGCGATGGTACCCAGGCGCCGGCGCTGACAACCCAGGCTGACCCGCGTGCGGCGCATGCGCCACCTCCACCACAATCGGCAGCCATGGATCCCGTGATGCGCGTGTTGCTTTGGTTGTGCGTGGGCGTGCTGCTGTTGTGCGCGCTGGCGGTGGTGGTGGCCGCGGCGGCCACCTCGCATCACCGCGGCGCGCGTTGGTGGGTGGCCGCACTGCTCAGCGCGGCCTGCGGCCTGGGCCTGGCCGCTGCCGGCGCGGGCACTTACTGGGCCTGGTTTCCCATTCACGCGCTGGTGGCGCAATGGGCGCTGCTGTGCCTGATTGGCATGCGCCGCTTCCATGCTCGCCTTGTGCTGCCCGGCAGCCACAACACAGACATGGTGGTGCTGTGGGCGGGCTTGGTCTGCCTGGCGCTGGCCGAAACCCTGTTGCCGGCCGGGCCGCAACGTGAACTGTGCGCCGTGCTGGTGGCACTCGTGATGCAGTTGTATCCGGCCATCGTGTTGCTGCGCTGCGCCGAGCATTTCGATCGCCCGGTACTGCATGGCTTGGGGCTGGTGTGCGGTGTGGCCGCACTGGCGCCGCAGGCCATGGCGCTGACTGGCTTGTCGGTGACCACGGTGTGGCATGCCAGTGCCGCCGCGGTGGTGCCGGCGTCCATGTTGATGACCATGGTGGTGGCGATGCTGCTGTTGCGCCGCCAGGCACGGGCGCATGGGCAGGCGCCGGGTGCCATGCCGACCGCGTTCCTGACCTCGTCGTTCCTGTCGTCGTACCCGTCGATGTTCCACGACTTGGTACGCCATCGGCTGGAGATTGAAGCCAGTGGACAAGGCACCTTGGTCATCGTTGGCACACGTAATGAGCGCCCTGGGCACGCGCTTCCTTCCAGCGCGGAATTCGAAAAAGCCACCGCCAGGCTCACGCGCTGCAGCCGAGACGTGGTGCGCGCCGAAGACGTTGCGGGCGAACCCGAACTGGGCACGGTTGCGCTGCTGCTGCCCAGTGCCAAGCCGGAAGACGTGGTGGCCATCACCCAGCGCATCGCCAGCCGTTGGCAAACGCAGGCCGACCCGAAGACCTGGCCGGGCGCCAAGTTGGTTTTCGGCATGAGCGAAGCGCGGCCCGATGAAGACATCGAGCAAGTGGTGCAGCGCGCCATGGGCGCGCTGGGCGAGGCCCGGCGCCAGCGGCGTGCCAACGTGGTAAGTGCCAGCGGCCCTGCGGCGAGGCTGGTGTACACCCGCCACAGCCACGAGAACCACCGCCTGGCTTGAGCGGTGCCGGCAGCCATGGCGGCAGCGCGGGCCGTGGCGCCAGGTTCAATGCCATGGCCACAAATTGGCGGCAATGTCGCATGCATTCAGGCACAACGCTTGCCCCCTCAGCGGGTCGCTGCGAGGAGCCTGAAATGTATGGATGGTGCAAATGTGCATGGCGCAAATTTACCTTGAGCCTGGCCAGTGCTGCCTTGTGCGCGCTGCCCTGGCCCGCCACCGCGGCCGACCCCATAGCGGTTGAAAGTGGCGGCGTCAGCAGCGAGCACTTCGCAGCCATGAGCGCGCGTGCGTCCGGCTATTCGTTCAAGCTGCTGCTGGCTGCCAAGGGCAGCGGCGCCTACTTGGCAGACGTCGACGTGACGGTGCGCGCGCTGCCTGGCAACGAGGTCGTTGTGCAACATCGCTCCCAGGGCCCGTTGCTGCTGGCCGCGCTGTCACCGGGCCGTTACAGCGTCGAGGCACGCTATGGCCCCGTGCGCCCCGGCGCGCCTGCCACGATTCAACGCCAAGTCAGCATTCCGCAAAGCGGCCGTGCCGACGTGGTGATGCACTTCGAAACCAGCGACAAGGTCGGCGAATGAACCGCCGCCCCGGCTCATCACCACGCCAGCACCACGCCTGAGCCGGGGGTGGCGTCGAGCCCGACGTTGACGCCAACGCTGCGCGTGGACCCAACGCCCCGGCTGGGCACGCCGCTTGCTCGCAACCCCTAATGACCGAGCCCTCGCGCCAGCGCAACGCCCCCAAGCTCGAGCGCGCGCACCTGACCGGCCAAGCATGCTCACGGTGAGCCTGCTGCTGGCAGCGGCGTCGCTGCTGGCGCTGGCCTTCGCCGACAAGGCGTTGCGCACCTTGCCGCTGACACCGGCCCTGCTGTACCTGGGCATTGGCGTGGCGGCCGGCGCGCTGTTCGGCGCCCCCAGCAGCCAGGCGATCGGCGCGCATGCGCCGCAACTTCGGGTGGTGCTCGAACTGGCGTTGCTGATTTCGGTGTTCGTGATCGGCTTGCGCTTGCGCATCGAGCCCACCTGGCGGGCCTGGCGCGTGGCCTTGCTGCTGGCCGGGCCGGGCATGGTGGTCACCATCGCCGTGGCGGCAGCGGCTGCCGTCTGGTTGTTCGGCTGGCCCTGGGGCATGGCGGTGGTGGTGGCTTCGATCGTCGCGCCCACTGACCCGGTGCTGGCCTCAGACGTGCAGGTGCATTCGGCGCAAGACCGCGACGCGGTACGCCTGTCACTCACCGCCGAAGGCGCGATGAACGACGGCAGCGCGCTGCCCGCCGTGGCGTTTGGGCTGTGGCTGATGCAAGGCAGCCTGGGTGGCACGAACGAGCCGCTGCGCTGGTGGGCAGACCTGATTTGGCCGGTGGCCGGCGGCGCGCTGATCGGCATCGCGCTGGGCTACGGCCTGGGCTGGGCCATCCGCGCGCGCGTTCGCGCCGGCGACGCCTTGCTGCGCGACGAGTTGCTGCTGGTCGGCGGGGCGACACTGTCCTACGGCGTTGCGCTGGCCTCAGACACCTCGGCCTTCGTGCTCGGTTTCGCGCTCGCAGTGACGCTGCTGCAGCCGCTTCGCGCCGACACCGGCACCCCCAGCGAAGCGCCACTGGCGGAGCGGCTGCACACCTTCGGCGCGCGCATCGAACGCCTGGTCGAGGCGTTCACCGTGATCGCCATCGGCATTGCCTTGTTCGTGACGCCGCCCACCTGGCCGATGTTGTTGTTCGCCCTGGCCGTGCTGGTCATCGCGCGGCCGGTGTCGGTGTACGCGGTGGTGCGACCGGCCGCGATGCCGGCACACCAACGCCAGCTGTTGGCGTGGTTCGGCATCCGCGGCGTGGGCTCGCTGTATTACGTGGCTTACGCCATGCAGCATGGCGTGGGCGGTGAGATGGCCGCGCAGATGCTGGGCGTGGTGATGACGGTGCTGGCGGCGTCGATCGTGCTGCACGGCTTGTCGGTCACGCAGATGATGGACGCTTACCAGAAGCGCCGCCGCCGCTGAACGCAGGGGCCCGTCAACGACCGGTGATGGCGCTGTGGTGGCGTGAGGGCTGAGGGTTGGCGTCGCGCGCTTGCCGAATCACGCTGATCTGGCCATCGGCTTCCATGCGCGCGACTTTCACGTCGGCCAGCTTGTCCACGCCTTGCTCGCGCAGGCAGGCCAGCAGCTCTTGCGTGGTGATGAACTCACGGCGCATGTTGCGCCGCTGCAAGCGGCCGCGGCGCACCAGCACCAGTGGTGCCGGTTCAGAAAAGCGCCGCACCACAGCGAAGTGAAAACTCGCCACATCCAACGCCCAGCTCCACCCGGCAATGGTGGCCACCAGCAATGCGCCCTCGGCAATAGTCTGATAGCCGCCGGACATGGCGTTTTGCGACGCATCGGCGATCAACACCAGCAACAAGATGTCGCCAATGCCCAGCGCCCCCGCGTCGCGGCGCAACAGGAAGCGAAACAGCAAGAACAAGAACCAGTACATCACGCTGCCGCGCAGCACGATTTCCAGCGGGTGCAGCCCGAAACTGAACAACTCGCCCAGGTGAGGCATGGGCTGCTCCGGTTGAGTAGGTGAGCTGCCAGTGGCATGCGGCGTGCCATGGGGTGCGGCACAGCCAAACTGGCAACGACGCGGCACTTCTTGCGGCAACAAAGGCAGTTCCGCCTTGCTTCAGATCATCAGCACGGCCTGTTCGATGTTCGAGTTGCCGACGCGTTGGCGGTTGCCCAACTCCTCGCGCCGCAGCGCGATCAGGCGATCCTGCGTGGCCCGTTCAGCCTTGCTGACGGGTTCACGCGGCCGCCCCGGGTGCAGGCGGTGCCGACAGCGCCGCCGGAATGAAACCTTCATCGCTGAGCGCGCGCACCACGCCACGCAACAGCATGTTGTGCGCGAAGCCGATCGTGTACTGCCGCGCGTTGGGCTTGAGCGGCTGCAGCATGCCGTTGTCCACCAGCTTGCGAATCTGGTAGGTGCGTTGATGCGCGCTCAGGCCCGGCAGCGCAGCCTCGAGGTTGCCGGCCTTCACGACCCCGGCTTTGATGGTGGCCACGAGCACCGCCGCTTCCTGCGCCGTCACGAGTTGCCGTTGGCGTGCATGGGCCACCGCCGGCAGCAGAATCTTCAACTCCAGGTACCGGTAGTCGGCCAGGCGATCGACCTTTTGCAGCTCATCGCGCACACCGGTCAGCACGTAGTTGCACCAGTTCTCCAGCGCGGCATCCGTGCCCGGGTCGGCCTGGGCGAGCATCGCGTAATAGCGCGAGCGGTCGGCACAAAACACGGCGGCGGGGTTCAGCAGGCGCCCGACCGTGTTCACCTGAAAGCCATACTTGATGAGCAGCGCGTAGGTGAGCAAGCGCACCACGCGCCCGTTGCCATTGCTGAACGGGTGAACCCAGGCGAAGCGATGGTGCGCCAGCGCCACCTTCATCAGGTCGTACTTCGGCGCATCGGCGCGGTTGATGAAGGCCACCAGCTCGGTCATGTAGCCCGGCACCTGCACCGCATCAGGCGGCAGATGATCGGCCTGCGCGATCGTCACCGCGCCGCCGCGGTACGCACCGGGCGTACGGTCACCTTCGCGCGTCAGGCCTGCAACCGTGGTGGCATGCAGCCCGCGCAGCAGGTGTTCGCTCAGGGGCTCGCCCGGTTGGACGGTGTCTTCCAAGTGGCTCATCGCGCTGTCGATGTTGTCGATCTCGCGCAGTTGTTCGGTATTCGACGCGCCCGTTGTGACCTTCGAGTCCACGTAGTCGGCCAGTGTGGTGTGGTTGCCCTCGATGCGGGCCGAAGCCAGGCTTTCGAGGTAATGGAAGACGTGCTTGAGCTGCAGGAACACCGGCAACGGGGTCGTGCTGTTGATCTGCAGGCGGCGCAGGTATTCCAGGTCGGTCAGAACGTCGAGCAGCGGCGACGCGAAGCTCGGATTCAACAGCCTGAGGTCGTGATGGACAAACTGGGCCATGGGTCAGAAACATCTGTGGTGAGCGCCAAAGATATCTGGACTCTACGACAAAAACACATTTAAATACAATAACTTGCCGACTACGTTCCAACGGAACATCTGCAATGACACCGGCGCCGATCTGTCATCGCGCCAACCGGCATCTGCAAGCCGCCCGGCAATTGATGTTGCGCGCGCCAAGGGTGACGCGATTCGAACGCGCGCCCGCTGGCGGCGGCTGAGGCAGCGCTGCCCGGCCTCAGCCGTGGAAGTGCACCAGCGTCTTCGTGGTGCTCATCTCGTCCAGCGCAAGCAGGCCTTTCTCGCGGCCGTGGCCGCTGCGCTTGGTGCCACCGAAGGGCAGCTCCACGCCGCCGCCGGCGCCGTAGCAGTTCATGAACACCTGCCCCGCCTTCACCGCCTTGGCCACGCGCTGCAAGCGCCCGGCGTTTTCGGTCCACACCGCGGCGAGCAAGCCGTAGTCGGTGCCGTTGGCCAGCGCAATGGCGTCGGCCTCGTCGTCGAACGGCATGGCGGCGAGCACCGGGCCGAACACCTCCTCGCGCGCCAGCGTGGCGCTGCGCGGCACCGGGCCGAAGAGCGTGGGCTTGACGTAATAACCGCTCGGCGGCACGCCGTCAGCCAGCCGCCCTTCTGCGATCACCGGGATGCCGGCGGCGCGCGCGCCGTCGATGTAGCGCTGCACGCGCTGCTGCTGCGCCGGGTTCATCACCGGGCCGCAGTCGAGGTCCATCGCCGGCGTGCCCACGCGCACCTTGGCGAATGCCTCGGCAACGCGGCCAACGAAACTGTCGTAGATCGAACGTTGCACCAGCAGCCGGCTGCCCGCGGTGCAGGTCTGGCCGGCGTTTTGAATGATGGCGCGCACGATGATCGGCACTGCGCGTTCCACGTCGACATCGTCGAACACGATCTGCGGCGATTTGCCGCCGAGTTCGAGCGTGCACTTCACCGCGTTCTTCGCGGCGGCCTGCTGCACCAGCGTGCCGACCTCGTTGCTGCCGGTGAAGGAGATGAAGTCGATGCCGGGGTGCTCGGCCAGCGCAGCGCCGGCCTCTTCGCCCAGGCCCGTCACAACGTTGAGCACGCCATCGGGCAAGCCGCACGCGGCCGCGATTTCGGCAAAGCGCAGCGCCGACAAACTGGTGTCCTCGGCCGGCTTCAACACCGTGGCGTTGCCCATCGCCAGCGCCGGCGCCACCGAGCGGCCGAGCATCTGCGCCGGGTAGTTCCACGGAATGATGTGCGCGGTGACGCCCAGCGGCTCGCGCAGCAGCGTGACCTGGTGGCCGTTCAGGAACGGGATCGCCTCGCCGTGTACCTTGTCGGCCGCCGCGCCGTAGAACTCGAAGTAGCGCGCCAGCACGTTGATGTCGTTGCGCGCCGTGGTCATCGGCTTGCCGGTGTCGCGCGCTTCGAGCTGCGTCAGCTCTTCGGCATGGTCGAGCACGGCCTGGCCGATCTTCATCAGCATGCGCCCCCGCTCGGTGGCGTTCAGGCGGCCCCAGGGGCCGGCGAGCGCGGCACGCGCGGCGGCCACGGCGAGATCAACCTCGTGCGCGGTGCCGCGCGCGATCTGCTCGAAGGTTTCGCCGTCGGCGGGCGAGACGACCGGCAGCGTGCGCTCGTCGCGGGCGGCCAGCCATTGGCCGCCGATGAACATCTTTTTCATGTGAGTTCCTTGCACAGCATTGAGTGAGTCTTCAGCGCGGCAGCGTCTTCGCCACCGCAGGCCGTTCGCGCAGCGCCAGCGACATCGCATCCAACGCCGGCAGCGCCGGCAGCCACGCTGCATCGGCGAAGCGAAAGCGCAGGTAGTCGATTGCCACCACGGCGGTGATGGCATCCAGCGTCGGCGGGCCCTGCATCCACAGCGGCGTGCGTGCGGCCATCGCCTCCAGCCGCGCCATGCCTTCGGCCATGGTGCGGCGGCGGCGCAGGCCCACAGGTGTGTCGTCGAACAGCACCGGCGCGGTCACCTTGCGAAAGATGATGGTGTGCACCGCGGCGTCGATCACGCCCAGCGCAAAGCCGGCGCGCGCCAGCACGCCCGCGGCGTCGCCGCCGAGC
>JANMYI010000026.1:0-19948 GCA_031381955.1 Burkholderiales bacterium | reverse complement strand
CGGCGGCGCACCAGGCCTGGTATGCCGCGGTGAATGCGCTATTCGGCGGCTTCAAGAAGTTCAAGGTCGACTACTCGGTGATCCCCTGGTGCACCTTCATCGACCCCGAGGTGGCGCGCGTGGGCCTGAACGAACAGGAAGCTAAAGAGAAGGGCGTGGCCTATGAAGTCACCCGCTATGGCATCGACGACCTCGACCGCGCCATTGCCGACAGCGCCGCCCATGGCTGGGTGAAGGTGCTCACGGTGCCGGGCAAGGACAAGATCCTGGGCGTCACCATCGTCGGCGTGCATGCTGGCGACTTGCTGGCCGAATTTGTGCTGGCCATGAAGCATGGCCTGGGGTTGAACAAAATCCTCGGCACCATCCACACTTATCCCACCCTGGCCGAGGCCAACAAGTACGCGGCCGGAGAATGGAAGCGCGCCCATGCGCCAGCGGGCGTGTTGCAGTGGGTCGAGCGTTTTCACACCTGGCAAAGGAGTTGAAGCATGAAGCGTTGGTGGCTTGTCCTGTTCACGTTGCTGTCATGCCTGCCGGCCTGGGCCCAGTTCGACCATGCCTATGGCCCGTGGGAAGGTTTGCTGAAAAAACATGTGCGCTGGCTGCCTGACGGCAAGCAAAGCCGCGTCGACTACACCGGTTTCAAGACCGAGCAGCCGGCGTTGACTCAGGTGCTCGCCGGCTTCAGCGCCATCAAGCCGGCCGAGTTCGAGGCCTTCAGCCGCGAGCAGCAGATGGCCTTTCTGATCAACGCCTACAACGCCTTCACGGTCGAGTTGATCCTCAGCCGCTGGCCCGACGTGAAGTCGATCAAAGACCTGGGCGGCGTGCTCAGCTCGCCGTGGAAGAAGGAGTTCTTCACCTTGCTGGGGGCCAAGCACCACCTCGACTGGATCGAACACGAGCAGCTCCGCCCGCGCTACCAGGACCCGCGCATCCATGCCGCCATCGTGTGCGCCAGCATCGGCTGCCCGGCGCTGCGCAACGAGGCCTTCACCGCGGCGAAGCTGGAGGCGCAACTCGAAGACGGCATGCAGCGCTTCTTGGGCGACCGCACGCGCAACCGCGTGGTCATGGCTGGGGGCGCGGGCAAGGTCGAGGTCAGCCAGATCTTCAAGTGGTTCCGCGAAGACTTCGAAAAAGGCCACAAAGGCTTTGCCAAGGTTGAAGACGTCTTTGCACGCTATGCCGCCGCGATGAGCACCGACCCGGCGCAGCAGCAGGCGCTGCGTGAGCGCAAGCTGCCCATCGAGTACCTCGACTACGATTGGAGCATCAACGCTCAGGGACGATGAAGCAACTGTTTGCGCTACTGGCCAGCTTGGTGCTGGCCCCGGCAGCCGGCGCCCAAGCCGCGCCGCCCGCCTTGTCACCCACCTCGACACCCACCTTGGCCCCGTTGGTGGGTGAGGCGGCCACGCCGCCCGCGCCGTGGCACTTTGCCGGCCTGCCCAAGCAAAAGAAGCCGGCCACCCGGTTCAGCGTGGCCGAGATCGAAGGCCAGCGTGCGTTGCGCATTGAGGCGCAGGCGTCGTACGGCAACCTGGTGCATGGGTTCAGCCAGCCACCCAGCCAGCGCCTGCTGGCCTGGCAGTGGCGGGTGGATCAACCCAACCCTGATAGTCGCCTGCGCGAACGCAGTGGCGACGACAGCCCGTTGAAGGTGTGCGCCATGTTCGACCTGCCGCTCGACGCCGTGCCATTCGTCGACCGCCAGGTGCTGCGTGCGGCGCGCCGCATGAGCGACGAGCCCATCCCCGCGGCCACGCTGTGCTACGTGTGGGACGCCCATGAGCCCACCGGCACCGAGCTGGACAACGCCTTCACCCGCCGCCTGCGCATGATCGTGCTGCGCGGTGCCGGCTCTGCGCTTTCGCGCTGGCAGGCCGAGGAGCGTGACCTGCATGCCGATTTCCTGCGCCTGTTTGCAGATGAAGCCACCAGCGTGCCGCCACTCATCGGCATTGCGGTGGGCGCTGACGCCGACAACACTCAGGGCCACAGCGTGGCGCATGTCAAGGGGCTGGAACTTCTTAGCGCCCCCAAGGCTGGGCTAAGACCAGCCTCCCCCCCGCGGGGGTCAAGCAAAGTGGCAGAGCCACATTTGCTTGAGGCTCGCCGGCGTGCGGGCGCGACGCGCCCATGAAGCGGCTGCTGCTGCTGGGCGGTGGCCATGCGCATGTGCATGTCTTGCAGGCACTGGCGCGCGAGCGCGCGGCCGGTGCCGAGGTGACGTTGGTGTCACCCTTCATGCAGCAAACCTATTCCGGCATGGTGCCGGGCCTGGTGGCCGGGCATTACGCGGCGGCGCAGTGCGCCATTCCCTTGCTGCCGTTGGCGCGCGCGGCCGGCGTGCGCTTCGTGCACAGCGCCGCGGCGGCGCTCGATGCCACGCAGCGCAGCGTGACCCTGGCCAACGGCGACAAGCTGGGCTATGACGTGCTCAGCCTCGATGTGGGCGGCGTGATGGACCGCCAGGGCGTGCCCGGCGCACGCGTGCATGCGCTGTGGGTGCGCCCGATCGAGCAGTTCATTCATTGGGCCGACCAGATGATCGCCATTGCGGGCGAGCGCACGCTCGACGCGGTGGTGGTGGGCGGTGGCGCGGCCGGCGTGGAGCTGGCGCTGGCGCTGCAGCACCGTTTGAACCGCATGGGCACCGGTTCGCGCCTCACGCTGGTGGCCGGGCCCGAAGGCGTGTTGCTGGGCTACCCGCAGGCCACCATCCGCCGCGGCCTACGTGCCTTGCGCCGCTTGCGCGTGGTGGTGGTGAACGAGGCCTGCACCGAAATCAGCGCCAGCCATGTGCACCTGAGCAACGGCGCGCGCCTGGTGTGTGATGCGCCGGTGATGTGCATTGGCACCTCGGCGCCGCCGTGGCTGCGCGGCAGCGGCCTGGCGCAGGATGAACGTGGCTTCATCAGCACCAGGCCCACCTTGCAAAGCCTGAGCCACCTCGAGGTGTTTGCCGCGGGCGATGTGGCCAGCCGGCCCGACGCGCCGCACCCGCGCAGCGGCGTGTATGCGGTGCGCGCCGGCCCGCCGCTGGCGCACAACCTGCGCCGCGCGGTGGCGGGAGGCGAGCTCATGACGCACATGCCGCCGCTGCGCACACTCAACCTGCTGTCATGTGGGCGGCGCCGGGCGATTCTTTCCTATGGCGACTGGTCGGTGCAGGGGCGCTGGGTCTGGTGGCTGAAAGACCGCATCGACCGTGCCTTTGTGGCGCGCTACAGCCTGCCCGACGCAGCGGAGTCGGCGCCACCGGCTAGAGGCGACGCTGCCGCATAATCCGCCGCCTGCATTTCTCCCGAGACCAAGCGCATTGCCCAGCCACCGCAGTCACGTCCACCCCGTGCGGGTTTATTGGGAAGACACCGATGCCGGCGGTGTGGTGTTCTACGCCAACTACCTCAAGTTTTTTGAGCGTGCGCGCACCGAGTGGCTGCGCGAACTGGGCTTCAGCCAGCACGAGATGGCCGCGCGCCTGGGCGTGATGTTCGTGGTGGCCGATACGGCGGTGCGTTACCTGCGCCCGGCCCGGCTCGATGACCTGTTGCACGTCAGTGTGCGGGTGGCGCAGGCCGGCAAGGCTTCAATGCTGATCGAACAACAGGCTCGCCGCGGTGGTGACTTGTTGGCCAGCGGCAGCATCCGCATCGGTTGCGTGGCCTGCGTGCCCGGTACAGACGGCGGCTTTGCTGTGCGCCGAATTCCTGAAGACATCCTTGAGCGAATCCAAATATCCTAGAAACGGCAGTTGACCGCTTACCTCCGCAGGCAACAACGCATGAACATTGACACTTGTGACCACGACAAACCTCACCTCTTGGGTGACCGCGCTACGCACCCGATTGAGCCGCGCTGCGGCACGCTGGCCGCGTTGCTCAGCCAGGGCCAGGAGGCCCTGGCCTTCGCCAGGCACAAACAGTCCTCAGGACTGTTTGTGTCCGGGCTCAGTCTCGCGGGCATAAGCCCGCCCGGCCGCCCGAAGGGCGAATCCCTGAATGCGAAGCATGAAGGCATACCAGTAAGCCCGCAGCGTCGTCTCCCTTGCAGGGCACGCCCGCGCTTGCAAGCGCAGGCCGTTGCCTGCTCCACCCTTTCCAGCGCACCGCATCACGGCCCACTCGGGCGCGTCCAACTGCCGTTTCTAGGATCATGAACCAGGATCTTTCCATCTTCACTTTGGTGATGCATGCCAGCCTGGTGGTGCAACTGGTGATGGCCGCGCTGGTGCTGGTGTCGCTGTGGAGCTGGACGGTGATCTTCGGCAAGATCTTCGGCCTGCGCCGGGTGCGCAGTGACAACGACGCCTTCGAGCAAGATTTTTGGTCCGGCCGCGGCTTGACCGAGCTGCACCAGGCCGTGGCCACCAAGCCGCACACGGCGCCCATCGAGCGCATTTTCGCCAGCGGCATGCGCGAATTCTTGAAGCTGCGCGAACGCCGGCTCGATGCCGCGGGGCAGCTCGACGGCGCCCGCCGCGCCATGCGCGCCAGCTACCAGCGCGAGCTGGATGTGGTGGAGAGCAACCTGAGCTTCCTGGCCAGCGTGGGCTCGGTGTCGCCGTACGTGGGCTTGTTCGGCACGGTGTGGGGGATCATGCATGCGTTCGTGGGCTTGTCGAACCTGCAACAGGTGACGCTGGCCTCGGTGGCGCCGGGCATTGCCGAGGCGCTGGTGGCCACCGCGATCGGCCTGTTCGCGGCCATTCCGGCGGTGATTGCCTACAACCGCTTTGCGCGCGACATCGACCGCATCGCCATCCAGCTCGAAACCTTCATCGAAGAGTTTTCCAACATCCTGCAGCGCAATGCCGGGCAGCCGGCGGCACATGCGCCGGTGCCCGCGCCGTCGGCTGCGGTGGTGCGTTAGATGGCTGCCGTCATGTCCCGCGGTGGTGCGCGGCGGCGCCGTGCCATGAACGAGATCAACATGGTGCCGTTCATCGACGTGATGCTGGTGCTGCTCATCATCTTCATGGTCACGGCGCCGCTCATCACCACCGGCGTGGTCGACCTGCCCAGCGTGGGCAAAGCCCGCGTGCGCCCGCCCAGCGTGCTGGAAGTGGTGGTGGGCGTGGATGAAAAATTGCGCCTGCGCGTCGACCAGAAGGAAGGCACGGCGGTGGCCCTGGGCCAACTCGCGGCCAAGGTGAGCCAGGCCCAAGGCGGCAACGCCGAGGTGCCGGTGATCATCAGCGCCGACCGCAACGTGAAATACGAGGCCGTGGTGAAGGTGATGGACCTGTTGCAGCGCGCCGGCGTGCAGCGCGTGGGCCTGGCGGTGAAGCAAAACCCTTGACGCGATGAACAGCGCGGCGGCTTCGATGTTTCACCCTGCGCGCGACGCCTTGCGCCCGCGCGCCAACATGGCCCTGGGGCGCGGTGCCGCCTTGGCCGTGCTGGTGCATGCGGGTTTGCTGTTGGCACTGAGTGGCTCGTTGCATTGGCGCACCAAGCAAGAAGCCGTGTTCTCGGCCGAACTGTGGGCGGCCGTGCCGCAACTGGCGGTGCCGCCGGCACCGGTGGCACAAGCAGCACCGGCGCCGCCACCGCCGCCGCCCAAGCTGGCGCCGGCGCCACCTCCCCCACCGCCGCCGCGTGAGGCGCAGATTGCGGTGGAGAAGACCAAGCCCGTGCCACCGCCGCCAAAACCAAAGCCGGAGCCGGAACCACCCAAGCCGGCAAAACCAGTGGCCAAAGTCGAGCCCAAGCCGGACCCGAAAATCGCGCGCGATAAGGAAGCCGCCGCCGAGCGCGAACGCCAGCGCTTGGATGACGAACGGCTGGCGCGCCAGCGTGAAGAAAACTTGAAGCGCATGCTCAACCAGGTGGGCGCGGGCACGGCCGCAGGCGCCGCGCCGCAAGGCCAGGCCAGCCAGGATGCCGGCCCTTCAGCGTCTTACGCCGGGCGCCTGGTGGCGCGCATCTTCCCCAACATCCTGTTCACCGAAAGCGTGGCCAGCAATGCGGCGGCTGACGTGGAAGTGCGCCTGGCGCCTGACGGCACGGTGGTGTCGCGCCGCCTGGTCAAGAGCAGCGGCAACCCGGATTGGGACGAAGCGGTGCTGCGCGCGATCGACAAGACGCGGGTCTTGCCGCGCGACACCGACGGGCGCGTGCCGCCGGCGGTGATCGTCACCTTCAAGCCGCGGCCGGCTTGAGCCTGGCCCGCGCCGGGCGCATGAGCAAGTGCGGCTTTGCCACTTTGCTCATCCCCCTCGGGGGGCCTGACGCGAAGCGGCAGGTCTGGGGGTACGTTTAAGCCGGCGCGCCGCGCACGGTGCGCACTTCGCCCGGCCGCAGCTCGGCAGCGGCCTTGTCGAGCACGCCGTTCACGTATTTGTGGCCATCGGTGCCACCGAACGACTTGGCCAGTTCAACGCCTTCGTTGATGGCCACGCGGTAGGGCACGTTGAGGCAGGACTTGAGTTCAAACGTGCCGATCAACAGGATCGCATGCTCCACCGGCGACAAGTGGCTGGTCTTGCGGTCGACATGGCGCGCGAGCACGGCGTCGAGCGCGGCGGCGTCGGCGGTGCAGCCGGCCAGCAGTGCATCAAGGTAGGCCTGGTCGCATTTGTCAAAGCCCTCTTGCTCACGCATGTGCACTTGCAGTTCGGCCAGGGGGCAGGCGCTGATCAACCACTGGTACAGGCCTTGCACGGCGATCTCGCGCGAACGCCGGCGCGATGATTTGGCCGGGCGTTTGCGCGGCGGCGCGGCGGCGTTCTGTGGCACAAGTGGTGACGCGGGCAAAGGCAGGGGCAGCACAGGTTCAGTCACAGCAACTCGTTCATCAGGTTGGCCATCTCGACCGCCACGCGCGCGGCGTCACGGCCCTTGTCCAGCATGCGGGCCTCGGCCTGGGCTTCGTTCTCCACGGTGAGGATGGCGTTGGCGATGGGCACTTGATGGACGAGCGCCACGCGCGTGATGCCCGCGGCGCTTTCGTTGGCCACCAGTTCGAAGTGGTAGGTCTCGCCGCGGATCACGCAGCCCAGCGCCACCAGGGCGTCGTGCTTGCCGGCTTCAGCCAGCAGGTTCAGCACCTGCGGCACTTCGAGTGCGCCCGGCACGCTGTGGCTGTCGATGTCGCGCCGGCGCACGCCCAGGGCCGCCAGTTCGGCCAGGCAGGCTTGTTCGAGCTGTTGGGTGATGGCGTCGTTGAAGCGCGCACGCACGATGGCGATGCGCAGGCCCTCACCATCGAGTGCGTCGTCATGGCCCTTCTTGGCGTGTTGCATGGTGCAGTGGGTGTTGATCAGGTATCGGCGCTGGCAAAGCCGGTCACTTCCAACCCGTAGCCGGCCATGCTGGGCATGCGGCGCGGGCTGCCTAACAGCTTCATGCGTGCCACGCCCAGGTCGCGCAAAATTTGCGCGCCGATGCCGTAGGTGCGCAGGTCGTACTGGGCGGCGTTGGCACGGGCGGGTTGCTCACTGGGCAGCAGCCTGTCCAGCAAGCCGTCACTGCCGCTCGTGCAGTTCAGCAAGACCGCCACGCCGCCCGAGCTGGCCTGCAGCGCCGCCAGCGCCTGCGGCAGCGGCCACGAATGGCCCGTGGCGTGGTGCTCCAGCATGTCCAGGCTGGTGAACGGCTCGTGCACGCGCACCAGGGCCTCGCGCTCGGCGCTGATGTGGCCGCAGCGCAGCGCCAGGTGCACGCCGCCTGCATGGTCGCGGTACACCGTGCAATCGAACTCGCCCTGGGGCGTGGCCAAACGGCGCGAGCCGGCGCGCTGGATCAGGCTTTCATGGTGGCTGCGGTGGCTGATCAAGTCGGCGATGGTGCCGATCTTCAAGCCATGGTGGCGGGCAAAGACTTCCAGGTCGGGCAGCCGCGCCATGGTGCCATCGTCATTCATGATTTCGCAGATCACCGCCGCGGGCGTGAGGCCGGCCATGGCAGCCAGGTCGCAGCCGGCTTCGGTGTGGCCGGCGCGCATGAGCACGCCACCTTCTTGCGCCTGCAAGGGGAAGATGTGGCCGGGTTGCACCAGGTCATGCGCCTGCGCGCCGCGCGCCACCGCGGCCTGCACGGTGCGGGCGCGGTCGGCGGCTGAAATGCCGGTGGTCACGCCGCTGGCGGCTTCAATGCTGACCGTGAAGGCCGTGCCGTGCACCGTGCCATTGCGCGCAGCCATGGGGCTCAGGCGCAGGCGCTGGCAATGCTCGGGCGTGAGGGTCAGGCAGATCAGGCCGCGCGCATGGCGCGCCATGAAGTTGATGGCCTCGGCACTGACATGCTCGGCGGCCAACACAAGGTCGCCTTCGTTCTCGCGGTCTTCCTCGTCAACCAGGATCACCATGCGGCCGGCGGCAAGCTCGGCCACCAGCTCGGGAACGGGGGCTATGGACATGGCCAGATTGTAGGTGGCGACCCAGCGCCAACCGGGCCAGCGACGCGCCTGAAGTGGGCGCGTCAGTGGCCAGTCAGTGGCTTGTCATGGGCTGGATACGCGGCGTGCCAGCAGGCGCACATCACGGCCGATGCGCTCGATGCTGGTGAACTCGAACGGCAGGCCTTCGCTCAAGGCGGCCAGAGGGCCGAACGCCGCCATCTCACGCCCGGCACCGAGCATCAGCGGGGCCAGGTAGACCAGCAGTTCATCCACCAGCCCGGCGCGCAGGAACGAGCCGTTGAGCTTGTGGCCGGCCTCGATGTGCAGCTCGTTGATGCCCTGCGTGGCCAGGTCGGCCAGCATGGCGGCCAAATCGACCTTGCCTTGCGCATTGGGCAGCAGCACCACGTTCACGCCCGCGGCTTGCAGCGCCGCCTGGCGTGTGGGCTGCGGCTGCGCGGCATAGATGCGCACGCTGCCGGGCGCGGGCAGGACGCGCGCGGCCGTTGGCGTTTGCAACGCTGAATCGACCACCACGCGCAGCGGTTGCGCTTCAGTGGGCACCAGGCGCACATCGAGCCGCGGGTCGTCTTCGAGCACGGTGCCGATGCCGGTGAGCACGGCGCCGGCGCGCTTGCGCCAGGCGTGGCCGTCGCGGCGCGAGTCTTCGCTGGTGATCCATTGGCTGACGCCATTGGTTAGCGCGGTGCGGCCGTCGAGCGAGGCGGCCAGCTTCATGCGCAGCCACGGCCGGCCGCGCTGCATGCGCGAGAAAAAGCCGATGTTCAATTCGCGGGCGGCGCGTTCGATGTCTGCCGGGCCGAAATCGACCTGCATACCCGCGGCACGCAGCCGTGCCATGCCCTGGCCGGCGACCAGCGGGTTGGGGTCGCCCACCGCCACCACCACGCGGGCCAGGCCGGCAGCGATGAGCGCGTCGCAGCATGGCGGCGTGCGGCCATGGTGGCTGCACGGCTCCAGGCTGACCCAGGCGGTGGCGTCGCGCACGTCAAGCCCTTGTTCGCGCGCCTGCTGCAGGGCTGCGGCTTCGGCGTGGGCGGCGCCGGCGCGTTGCGTGGCGCCGCGCGCCAGCACCGGTCCATCGCCCCGGCCGATGACGCAACCGACGCGCGGGTTGGGCTCGCAGCGGCCAATCGCCTGCTCGGCCAGGGCCAGCGCCTCGCGCAGGCGCAGGGCATCGAGTTCGACGTTGGCCGCCACCTGCATCAGCTGGGTTGATGCAGCCGCGTGTTGCTGTTCACATAGTCGCCGGCGGCCGGGTTGGCGGCCACGTCGCTGGGGCAGTTGCGGTTGGCGGGGATGACCAGGAAGTTCTGGTGCGGCAGTGGCGCGGTGGTCTTGACGCCAACGTAGTTGAGCGGGTGCGCGATGTTGGCCCCGGTGTTGCCGGCCAGCGTGGTGTAGCGGCAGACCTTGCGATTGGCATCGCCATGATCGTCGATCACCCACTCGGCGCCGGCGTCGGCGAAGGCGCGTGGCACGAGGGTCGTTTGGCCGGACCAGACCCCTTCGCTGTTGACCTGCACCGCGCAGTGATACGTCACCGTGGTGACGAGCGCCGCGGCGGTGGCGGTGCTGGGGGCGTCATCGAAGCAGACGTAGGCCGGATCGGGGTGGCCGCTGCTGGTGAGCGTGATGGCAACGTCGAGGTTCAGTGCCGTGGCGTTCGGGTTTTCTGCCAGCGCTGCGTTCATGGGCGAGCCTTCGGCAAAGCGCACATGGCCGCTGAGCAAGCTAGCCTGCGTGTCGACGCAACTGACCAGGCTTTCAGGGCCCAGGCTGGCCAGGGGCGCGGCCGGGTCAACCACCGAGCAAAAGCGGGTGATGACGCCGGTGACGTTGTTGAACATCCACACCGCGCTGCCACCGCTGACGGGCTTGAACGCGCTGCTGCCACTGCCCATGTCGTGGGCCTGGGCGGGAATGCCGGGGTGCCGACCGCGCGTTTGCCGCGCCGGCGCGCCATGCGGCTTCTTGGACAAGGCACCCGAAAGTGCCGGGTCGACCCCGGCCAGCAGTGTGTTCAGCTCGACCTGCTGCGTGCCCCCAGTGCGGTCGAGCCACTGCACCCAGATGCGCATTTGCTTGAGCGGCGTGTCGGCGCTGTCAGCAATTTGGCGGTTGAGCTTGAAGCTGGTGTTGGTGGCATAGCCGGCGGCGTCCAGCGCCAAGGGTGTGCTGACCAGGTCGGCGAATGCGGTCACGCCAGCCGCGCTGGCCAGGCTGGAAAACGCGCGCCAGCGTTCGATGTCGGCCTGCGCAATGCGCACCGCTTCAGAGCGCTGCTTGGCGGCATCGGCGTTCAAGCGCATGGTGGCTTGCAGGCCCACCAGGGCGAGCATGCCGAACGACATCACCACCAGCGCTATCAGCGCCTCGACCAATGAGACGCCCTGGTTCAAGCTGCGGGTGCAGGCAGGTTGCCAGCGCATCAGAAGTCCTTCCAACTGCCGGGCACCGTGACCAGCGAGCCCTGACGCTGATAGATGCGGCTGAGCACCTTGGGCTCAAACTGCACCGTGAGTGCGCCGCTGCCGGTGAAGGCGTTTTCGGCGATGGCTGCACCCAGGATCAGGGCGTTGCTGCCCGTGTGCGCCCAGGCCACCGCCTGGCTGTACACAGCGCCGGTGATTTGTACGCTGGCCGCCGTGAGGTTGACGTTGCCGTTGACCACCAGCATCACCGGCTCGTCGGCGCTGCCCAGCACCAGATCGTCATCGACCAGCATGTCGCCTTCGACCCAGATCACCCGGCCGGGGTGGCTTCGTGCCGCGGCCAACAAGCTGGCGGCGCAGCCGCTGGTGCAGGCCTCGATCACCACCGCTGCCGGTTGGCGCTTGTACGTGCTGCGCGCCATGCCGAAGTTGGAAGCAAACATCTGCTCGGCGGACAGCCCGGCCAGCCCCGCGTCGCCCACGGCGATGGAGTTCGATGACAGGCTGCCGGGTACGCTGACCAGGCTGAGGTTGGGCGCGCTGAGCGAGCCCCCGGCATGCAGGGTGAGGCCGCCGCTGGCGGGGTCGGTGTTGTGCAGGCGCAGCGCGGCGGCGCCCACGGCCACGTTGCCACGCACGGTGAGCGCTGCCGCCGGCGTGACATGCAGGCTGCGCGCCAGCGACACGACCACGCTGACCACGGCGGCGGCGTCGCCCGAAACGGCACCCTGGCCGAGCAGGCAGGCCGGGTTCCATTGCGTGCAGCCATATGACGTGACCAGCGCCATGCCGGGTTTGTCCAGACCCAAGAACACCAGCTGGAACGCCGGGAACGAACCCGGGCCGGCCGGGGCGGCCAGCGCAGGCGTCGTGCTGGCCGGGCAACTGCAACTCAGGCCGCCCGCGGCAGTGCGCACGCAGCCCGGGTTGAGCGGCACGGCGGTGGCCGCCGGTGTGAAGGTGCGGCGGGTGTACAGCCCGGCATCGTCAATGCTCAGGTAGCGCTCGCGGAAGCTGTTGTCGCCTGCGCTGTTGCTGGGCAAGCAGGTCGCGCCGATGCGCCCACCGTTGAGCATGGCCAGCGCCCATTCGATGCCCGCCTGCGCCGCCTCGAACGCCTGGGTCGAGCGGTACTGGTTGGCCGAGGTCTTTTGCTCAAAGATCAGGTTGCGGCTGGCATACGCCGCCACCATGGCCATGACGAAGAACATCACCATCACGATGACCAGCGTGGCCGCACCGCGCTGCGCCTGCACAGATACACGCAGCGGCATCACGGGCAGCTCCCGGTGATGGTGTCGTTGTGCAGGCGTACCGTGCTGTTCATGCTGCGCTTCACGCGCGCATCGCTGGCCGCTTCGCCTTCGATGGCCACGCTGAGCTGGCGCACGTTGATGCGCGGCGGGCAGGTGGCGGCATCTACGCAGGTGGTGTGGCAGACCAGCGGCACCGGCTGGCTGGCCAGGGTGACGACGAAGCGTGTGAGCTTCAGGGTGTTGGGGTCGGTCAGCGTTTGCCAATTGCCTGCGCCCAACAAGACCTGCAAGGCGCCGCCGTTGAGGCGAAACCCTGCTTGTTCGCGGTCGTCCACCAAATCGTTGTCGAGCTCGCCAACTGCCGGCGGGCGAAAGTAGCTCAGGCGCACCTCGCTGCCCGTGGCGGCGTCACCGGGCAGGGCCACGGTGGAGTAGGGGTTGGTCTTGACGCTGGTGGCGCCGGCCACCCAGATGCCGTCGGGCGCGTTCTTCCAGTAGCCGGCACGGCGCAACTCGCGGGTGATGATGTCGGTGGTGGCGCGCAGGTCTTGCTGGATCTGCGCCTCCACCACCAGACGGCGGTTGTCGTTGAGTTGCGACGACAGCACAAAGGCGGCGGCGGCAACGATGAACATGCCGATGGTGATGCCCACCAGCAGCTCGACCAGCGACAGCCCGGCCTGGCCGCGCTTGCATGGCGCTGGGTGCATCAGCATGGCGTGACCCCGCTGATCGAGCCGTCGGGCGTGCAGCTGGACACGCGCCCCGCCATGTTGAGGGTGGTGCGCAGCTTGCCATGCACGCTGCTGGCCACGTCGATCGTGAAGCTGGTGTGGTTGAGCATGCCGTCTTGCGCGCTGAAGGCCAGGTCGTTGGTCTCTTCGCTGCTCACGGCGGTGATGCTGATGTCGCGGCTCTTGAGCACCTGCATGGTCTTGATCTCAGTCGGGCCGAAGCGGCAGGCATTGCCGGCGCCACGCGAGCAGCTGCAAAAGCCCACCACGCCACGCACGTACAAGGTGTAGCAGCTCTGGCTGGCGTTGTTCTCAAACGAGATCAGCACCGGCCGGTTCATGCGCGCGGCTTCGCTGCGCGCGTATTGCAAGTCGGTGACGAGTTCGGCGTTGATGGCGCGCACGCGCTGGCGCGCGATCATGTCGCGCATGCTGGGTGCGGCCACGGCCACGAGCACACCCAGCAGCACCACGGCCACCAGCAATTCCACCAGCGTCAAGCCGCGTTTCGGCATTGAGTACTCGCGCATGCGATCTACCGGTTCCAGCAGCGCTGGCTGTCGCTGCTGCTGAAGCTGTCGCAAGCGCCGCACTTGGCGCTGTAGCTCAGGTTGCCCGCGGCCAGCACCACGCGCATCGACTTGCAGGATTCATCCTTGTCTTGCGACTTGCCGCCCACCGCGCTGGCCGTGAGCGTGTAGCCCGAAGCGTCGGCAGCGTTGATGGTGACCGTGTAGTAGCCAGCGGGGGAGCTGCTGCCCATGGTCAGGTCAGTCAACGCGCCGGCATAGGTGGTGTGATCGGCGCGCCAGCGTTCCTGGGTCTGCTGCACGGCGGCCAGCGCGGCGACCGCGTCGGACCGGCGGCCTTTGCGAATCGAGTCAAAGAACGCCGGCATGGCCACCGCGGTGATGATGCCCAACACCACCAGCGTGACCAACAACTCGATCAACGTGAAGCCGTGCGCGGCGCAGCGGGCGGGCTGGTCTGGCAGCAAGGGCTTGCACATGGCGAGCATTATTGAAGCTCGTGGGTCGGCTGGCCTTGGCGCGCCACGCCGCCTGTCGGGCGCTGCGCGCCGTTCATCCAGCCCGAGCCGCCGCTGGTTCAGCAAGCCGGGTGGCCGACGGTGCCGCCAGGCGAGCAGGTGCGCACCCGGCCCATGATGTTCACCACCTGGTGGATGGCCGCACCCGACTTGGCTTGCACCTTCAAGGTGGCCGCCGGGGTGGCAGTGCCCTTGGTCGGGTCGAACAGCATCGAGCGCACGTTGGCGCTCAGGCTGACGCGCTGGGCCGGCTCCAGCCGCACGCTGCGCAGGGGCTCGGCGCCACCGGTGCACACCGCCGCGGTGCCGTCGGCATTGCAGCTGCATTGGTTGGCCTCGCCGGTGTGCACCACATAGCAGCCGGCGCCGGCGGTGGCGTCGAAGCTGATGCGCAAGGTGCGGTTCAGGCTGATGGCTTGCGAGCGGGTGTACTGCACATCGGTGCGCAGTTGCGCCGCCACCCCTTCCAGGCGCTGCTTCTCGGCTGTGGCGGTCAGGCCGGGCACGACCTGGCTGGTCAGCAAGGCCAGCACCGCGGTGGTGACGGCACATTCGACGATGGTGACGCCGGCTTGGCGACGCAGGGTGTTGAGGCGGTGTTGCATGGCGGCTCCTGGTAGTGAATCTCGATGGAGTCACTGTAGGAACCGGGCGGCTTTTGCGCGCCCCCTGCGCGGGTGGCATGGGCCTGCGCAAAAGAGGGCCCCCTTCGACACCCCCCTTGCGGGGGTGCTGCACAGGCGTCAGAGCCTGCGGTTCTCAAGCAAATGTGGCTCGGCCACTTTGCTTGACCCCCATGGGGGCGGGCTGGGCGCAGCCCGGCCCTGGGGGCGCTCAAATCTCGCGGATCAATTGGCGGAAATCGTCCACGTCTTCGAAGCTGCGGTACACCGACGCAAAGCGCACATAGGCCACCTTGTCAATGCGTTTGAGTTCGCGCATCACCAGCTCGCCCAGGCGCGCGCTGGGCACCTCGCGCGTGCCGCTGCTCAACAACTTTTCCTGGATGCGTTCGAGCGCGGCTTCCACCTGCTCCACACTCACCGGGCGCTTGCGCAGGGCCAGCATCATCGAGCTGCGCAGCTTGGCCACCGCAAACTCGGCCCGCGCGCCGTCTTTCTTCACCACCACCGGCATCGCCACGTCAGCACGCTCGTAGGTGGTGAAGCGCTTGTCGCAACGCAGGCAACGGCGGCGCCGGCGGATGGCGTCGCCTTCCTCCGACTCGCGTGTTTCAGCGACTTGTGTTTCGGCGTGGCCGCAGTAGGGGCAGCGCATGCTGGCTCGGTGTGCCGGGGGTTCAGCGGTAAACCGGGAACTCGCGCGTCAGTGCCGCCACCTTGGCGCGCACGGCCGCCAGGGTGGTGGCGTCACCGGGCTGGTCCAGCATGTCGGCAATCAAGTGCGCGGTGGCGCGTGCCTGCTCCTCACGAAAACCGCGCGTCGTCATCGCCGGTGAACCCAGGCGGATACCGCTGGTGACCATCGGCTTTTGTGGATCGTTAGGAATGCCGTTCTTGTTGCAGGTGATGTGGGCCTGGCCGAGCAGGTTCTCGGCCTCCTTGCCGGTCAGGCCCTTGGGGCGCAAGTCGACCAGCATCACATGGCTCTGGGTGCGGCCCGAGACGATGCGCAGCCCACGCTCGATCAGCGTGTCAGCCAGCGCGGCTGCGTTCTTCAGCACCTGCTGCTGGTAGGTCTTGAACTCGGGCGCCAGGGCCTCCTTGAAGGCCACCGCCTTGCCGGCGATCACATGCATCAGCGGCCCGCCCTGGATGCCCGGGAAGATGGCCGAATTGATCTTCTTGGCCACTTCCTCGCCGCGCATCAAGATGAAGCCACCGCGTGGCCCGCGCAGGCTCTTGTGGGTGGTGGACGTCACCACATCGGCGTGCGGCACGGGGTTGGGGTACACGCCCGCAGCGATCAACCCCGCGTAGTGCGCCATGTCGACCATGAACACGGCGCCGACCGCCTTGGCCACCTGGGCGAAGCGCTCGAAGTCGATGCGCAGCGAATAGGCCGAAGCGCCGGCGATGATCAGCTTGGGCCGGGTTTCGTGGGCCTGGCGCTCCATGGCGGCGTAGTCAATCGCCTCATTCGCATCGAGCCCGTAGCTCACCACCTTGAACCACTTGCCACTCATGTTCAGCGGCATGCCATGGGTGAGGTGGCCGCCTTCGGCCAAACTCATGCCCATGATGGTGTCGCCGGGCTGCAGCAGGCCGAAGAACACGCCCTGGTTGGCCTGCGAACCCGAGTTGGGTTGCACGTTCGCATGCTCGGCGCCGAAGAGCTGCTTGACGCGGTCGATGGCGAGTTGCTCGACCACATCGACATGTTCGCAGCCGCCGTAGTAGCGCTTGCCGGGGTAGCCTTCAGCGTACTTGTTGGTGAGCTGCGAGCCCTGCGCGGCCATCACGGCCGGCGAGGTGTAGTTCTCCGAGGCGATCAGTTCAATGTGCGCTTCCTGGCGCTGGTTCTCGGCCTGGACGGCGGCGAAGATTTCGGGGTCAATGCGTTCGAGTGTGGATTGGCTGCGGTCGAACATGGCGTGCTTTCTTGGCGGGTTGGCGTCTTTTTCCCTCGTCCACAAGAGTGGCGAGGTCAAAAAAAGCGGCCCAGGCGTGCGACAAGGCGCCAGGCACTCATTGACCTGACACGGCGCGCTCCACGGTGGTGTTCCACCTCGAGCCCGGGCGTGTGGGCCTGGAACTCGTTGCGCCAGTTGCGCGGCGCTGCGAGTTTAGCCGCTGGCGCGTGAGCTGTTCAGCGCTGTGTGGTCAGGCGCGAGCCGAGCTGCGCCACTTGCTCTTTGTCTGTGGCCTCGGGCCCACTGCGCGGCAAAGGCGCGACGGCGTCGCGGCCAGGGGCAGGCAAGGTTGGCGCGATGACCGTCACGCTCACCTGCCCGCCGGCGGCCACACGGCGCAAAAAGCCCTGCTCGGCCAGCACCTTGTGCGCGTAGCCGCCGTCTTCAGGCAAGTTGGCCGCGCCAACGTAGGCCTTCAGTCCGGCCTCGACGCCGCCGAAGCGCGCAATGCAGTCGCGCAACACCTGCACGCCCACGCGCAGGTTGCTCACCGGGTCGAAGGCGGCGTGGCTGCCGCCAAAGGCGGAATACTTGTCGTCATGCATCCGCGTCATGACCTGCATCAGGCCTTGTGCGCCCACCGGGCTCTGTGCAAACGGGTTGAAGCTGGATTCGATGGCCATGATGGCCAGGATCAGCGTCGGCTCGAGCCCCGCGCGCCCGCCCATGTGCCAGGCTTCCTGCACCAGGCGCGCCACCGGCTCGGGCGCAACCCGGTAGCGCTTGGCCAACCAGCGCGTGACCAGACCCTGCTGGCGGTTCAGCTCGGCCGGGTCGGCAGCAGTGGCGCGACCCACGCCCTCGGGCTCGCTCACCGCGGTCAGCACATCACCGGAGGCCTCGGCGCGCGCCAGGTGGCGTTCGTGCAACCAGCCGAAGGCCAGGCTTTCACCACGTTGGCGCAACTCGGGCTGCGTGCCCACAAAGACCAAGCTGGCCATCATGGCCAGGCCCAGCATCGCCAGGCCGTTGTGAAAGACCTCCAGCATGCCGTTGCCCACGTCGCGCACGAACACGCCGATGCCGTGGGTCACTTGGCGCCCGGCACGGTGGATGGGTTTGATCAGATTCATCGGCATTCCCTTTCGGTTGGAGCCGTTTGAGCGGGCCAGACGCGGCGGTGGTCTGCAGGGTGGCAGCCATAATATTTGCGCGTTCAGGGCCGCTTGGCAGCCCTGCTCCCAAAGGGGAGGGCCGATGCAGACTCGGGTTAACCCGATATTTTCTGGAGACGGCGCGATTCTAAAAATCTCAATATATCAAGTCAAGCATATAAAAATGGTTTATAGGCTTTATTAATCATGAAATATGCTGATTTGCGCGATTTTGTGGCTCAGCTCGAAACCCAAGGCGAGCTCAAGCGCATTCGCGCCGACGTGTCGCCGCGTTTGGAGATGACGGCCATTGGCGACGCCGTGCTCAAGGCCAACGGCCCGGCGCTGCTGTTCGAGCGTCCCACGGGTTTCACCGTCCCTTGCTTGACCAACCTGTTTGGCACCACGGGCCGGGTGGCCCAAGCCATGGGCGCGCGCAGCCTGGCTGAATTGCGCGAAGTGGGCAGCGTGCTGGCCAGCCTGAAAGAGCCACAGCCGCCGCGCGGGTTGAAGGACGCCGGCCGGTTGCTTGAACTGGTCAAAGCGCTGTGGGACATGAAGCCGGCACTGCGCCGCCATGGCGCGTGCCAGGAGGTGGTGCTGGAAGGCGGGCAAATCGACCTGGCGCTGTGGCCGGTGCAGACCTGCTGGAGCGGCGACGCCGGGCCACTCATCACCTGGGGCCTGGTCATCACCCGCGGGCCGCAGGGGGTGGCCAGCCCACGCAGCCGGCAGAACCTGGGCATCTACCGCCAGCAGGTGATCGGGCCGCGGCAGGTGATCATGCGCTGGTTGGCGCACCGCGGCGGCGCGCTCGACTTTCGGGATTTCACCGCCGCCAACCCGGGCCAGGCGTTCCCGCTCGCGGTGGCACTGGGCGCCGACCCGGCCACCATCCTGGGCGCCGTGACGCCGGTGCCTGATTCGCTGTCTGAATACCAGTTCGCAGGCTTGTTGCGCGGCGCGCGCACGGAGCTGGTGGCCAGCAGCGTGGGCGAGGGTGCACTGAAGCTGCATGTGCCGGCCAGTGCCGAGCTGGTGCTGGAAGGGCACATTCCCGTGGCCACGCCCGGCTTCGAGGGCCGCAGCGAGCACGGTGTGCCGCTGAAGGAACTGGGCGGCTACCTGCATGCGCTGGAAGGTCCGTTTGGCGACCACACCGGCTACTACAACGAGCAGGAATGGTTTCCGGTGTTCGAACTCTCACGCCTGAGCCATCGCCGCGACCCGATCTATCACTCCACCTACACCGGCAAGCCGCCCGACGAGCCGGCGGTGCTGGGTATGGCGCTGAATGAAGTGTTCGTGCCGATCCTGCAAAAGCAATTTCCAGAAATCGTCGACTTCTACCTGCCGCCTGAAGGTTGCAGTTATCGCCTGGCCATCATCTCAATCCGCAAGGCCTACGCCGGCCATGCCAAGCGCGTGATGTTCGGCCTGTGGAGCTTCCTGCGCCAATTCATGTACACCAAGTTCATCATCGTCACCGATGACGATGTCGACATTCGGGACTGGAAAGAAGTCGTCTGGGCGCTGAGCACCCGCATGGACCCGGTGCGCGACACGGTGCTGGTCGACAACACGCCGATCGACTACCTCGATTTCGCCTCACCCACGAGCGGCCTGGGCGGCAAGATGGGGCTGGATGCCACGCACAAGTGGCCCGGCGAAACGAGTCGTGTTTGGGGCCGTGCCATCACGCCAGACCCAGCCAGCGCGAAGCGGGTTCAAGGCATCGTGGACGAAATTCTTTCCAGCCCGGCTGGGCCGGCCTGCTGAGCGTCCGCAGGGCTCGTAAGTAAAGTTCTTGCGCTTAGCGGTTCAGCGGCATATCCTCGGTTTGCCTTCTTAGTGAAGGTACACCCGATGGCGCAGTCACTGCGCATCAGGGGCCCTGGAGAACTTCTCTCCAGATCCCCGAAAGGCGGCCTCGCCGCCCAACCCCCGCCCATCCGCAAGGTGTGCGGGGGTTTCGCTTTGGGAGCTTGAAGGCTTCAAGCAGCCATCATCAAGGCCAGCCATTCGCGCAGCGTGTCGCGCACCTTGGTCAGCCCCATGCCACTGGGCAGGTAGGCGCGCCAGGTTTCGTTCTCGGGCCGGTTTTGCTCGGTCATGGCGGGGTCAGTGGCACCGGCATGCCCGCCGCGCCGAAGGCCTGGCCGAAGGCGCGCAAGGCGCGCTGCATGTGCCAGTCGTGGGTCACAAGCACAACTTCGCGCGCCCGCGCTGCGCAGCAGCTCCACAGTGAAGCGGGCGTTCTCGCGCGTGTCGCGTGCGCGGTCTTCCACCCAGCGCAAGGGCAGTCCAAATTCATCCGCGGCGATGCGCGCAGCCACTTGCGCCTCGCGCGGTGCGCCGGCATCCAGGTAACTGGCGCCACCGCTGAAGGCCACGCCAATGCCGGTGGCCCGGCCG
>JANMYI010000025.1:0-2291 GCA_031381955.1 Burkholderiales bacterium | reverse complement strand
GCGCTGGCCAGGTTGGCTGAAGTGGGCGATGAGCGCGCGTTCGACTTGCCTCGCCCCTTGTTGGGGGCTGCCGGGTTGGACTTTTCTTTCGCCGGCCTGAAAACGGCCGTGGCGGTGAAGGTGGCGCGGCTGCCGCAGCCGTTGTCAGACCAGGTGCGCGCCGACATGGCGGCCAGCACCCAAGCCGCCATCGTTGACGTGTTGTGCACCAAGGCGCAGCGCGCGCTCAAAGCCACCGGCCTGAAGCGCCTGGTGGTGGCCGGCGGGGTGGGTGCCAATGCGAGCCTGCGTGAGCGCCTGGGCCTGGCCTGCGCGCGTGTGGGCGCACAGGTGCACTACCCCGCCTTGGCGCTGTGCACCGACAACGGCGCCATGATTGCGCTGGCCGCGGCCATGCGCTGGCAGCGCCGCATGCCGCCCACCACGCGCACCGCCAGCGCGGCCGCCTTTGAAGTGCGGCCGCGCTGGCCTTTGGCCCAGTTGGCGCAGGGGCTTACTTGACGGTGAGCTGCGTCGCTCCGTTGGCGCGGCGCTTGGCCAGTGTCAGGGTCAACACACCCTGCTCCATTTGTGCCGCGGATTCAGCCTGGTCAACCTCTTGCGCCAGGTTGAAGCGGCGCGAATAGCTGGCCAGCGAACGCTCGCGGTAGACGATGCGGTCGCCTTCCTTCTTCTCGTCGGCCTTGCGGGTTTGCGCTTCCACCGTGACGCGCCGGCCGTCGATGGCGATTTTCACGTCTTCCTTGCCCACACCAGGCAAGTCGATCTTCACGGTGTAGGCTTGGTCGGACTCGGCCACGTCGAGCGCGGGGCTGCGCAGCCCTTCGGCGGCCGGCGCCAGCAAACGGTCAAAACCGTCATCAAAGAAGCGCTCGAAGTTGCGCGACAGACCAGAGGTGTGGCGGGTCATGGGTACGAGGAACATGGTGAACTCCTTGGGGCAGTGAAGGCCTGGCAAACCGGCGCCGGGCCCATGCTTCCCATGTGGCTACACACAGCGCCGCTTCAAGGGGTGGCTGTGGATGAGTTGGCTCAACACCGGCAATGAAGCGGGGCCACCAAGCCTGGCTATAATCCAACGGTTTTGCCCAAGGCACGTTGTGCCGAGGGCGTTCAAGCACGGCGTGGGTCGGTTTCACCCGCGTTCGCAAGTCAAACCTGGAAACCGCTGCGCTGCGCCCGCCCGGGGCGTTTCATGGTGGCTTCCAACATACAAGGAAACGCCATGACCATGGCCAGCGCCCAAACCGCCGAAGTCATCAAGGCCCACGCTCGTGGCCCCGCAGACACCGGCTCCCCCGAAGTGCAAGTCGCTCTGTTGACGGCCCGCATCAACGAGTTGACGCCGCACTTCAAGACCCACCTCAAAGACCACCACGGCCGCCGCGGCCTGTTGAAGATGGTCAACAAGCGCAAGAGCTTGTTGTCTTACCTCAAAGACACCGACGCCCCACGCTACACCGCGCTGATCGCCAAACTCGGCTTGCGCAAGTAACTTCAAGCGGATTTAACTTCAAACCTGATGCGACACGCCTGCCTGGAAAACACCAGCACAGGCTGTCGCCTTTGGAGCATGGCCTGGTGACAGCGCTGTTGTGTCATTCCACCACCGCCCCGCAGCGCGGGCGGCGCTGGAATGGCATTGCGCAGGCAGGCAGGGTGGCGTGCCACCACAGGCTCCTGGACCTTCGGCACCACCCCAAGTGTGCCCACCCCCAAACGGAGACACCGCAATGAGCATCTTCAACAAAGTCACCAAGACCTTCCAGTGGGGCGCCAACACGGTGACCCTTGAGACCGGCGAAATCGCGCGCCAATCGAACGGCGCCGTGCTGGTGAGCATGGACGACACCGTGGTGCTGGCCACCGTGGTGGCCAAGACCGAGGCCAAGGCCGGCCAAGACTTCTTCCCGCTGACCGTGGACTACATCGAAAAGACCTACGCCGCGGGCAAGATCCCGGGCAGCTTCTTCAAGCGCGAAGGCCGCCCGAGCGAGTTCGAGACGCTGACTAGCCGTCTGATCGATCGGCCAATCCGCCCCCTTTTTCCCGAAGGTTTCTTCAATGAGGTGCACGTCGTGGTGCACACCCTGTCGCTCAATCCGGAAGTCGACGCCGACATTGCCGCGCTGATCGGTTCCAGCGCCGCTTTGGCCATTTCGGGCATTCCGTTCAGCGGCCCCATCGGCGCGGCGCGCGTGGGTTACCTCAACGGTGCCTATGTGCTCAACCCGAGCAAGACGCAGATCGCCGATTCCAAGCTCGACCTGGTGGTGGCCGGCACCGAAGCC
>JANMYI010000812.1:0-12469 GCA_031381955.1 Burkholderiales bacterium | reverse complement strand
GCCGTGTTTCCGGTCGTGCCGCTGGTTTGATGGCAACGCAGCATGCCCCACCTCGTCATCCTCTACACGCCGCAACTCGATGCCGAGACCGACCTGCCGGCCCTGTGCCGCAAGCTGGCCGACACCATGCTGGCGGTGCGCGATGAGCGCGGCGCGCAGGTCTTTCCCACCGGCGGCACGCGCGTGCTGGCCACTCCCACCACGCACCACGCCGTGGCTGATGGCGCGCGCGACTGCGCCTTCATGTACCTGAACCTGCGCATGGCGCGCGGCCGCAGCGTCGCCGTGCACCAGACCGCGGGCGAGGCCATCTCGGCCACCCTGCGCGAACACTTTGCACCTTTGCTCGCACAACGGCCCATGGGCCTAACGTTTCAAATAGACGAAGGCAGCGAAGTCTTCGATGCCAAGCTGGGCAACCTGCACCCGCTGTTCATCAAGGCCTGACCATGCTTGACGCCGCAACCATCGCCGCCCTGGCCAAACAGCTCTACGCCGCGCGCAAGGCGCGCACGCCACTGCGCCACTTCTCCAAGCAGTACCCGGGCATGACGGTGGCAGACGGCTACGCCATCCAGCGCGCCTGGGTGGCTCTGGAGCTGGCTGATGGCCGCGTCATCAAGGGCCGCAAGATCGGCCTCACCTCGCGCGCCATGCAGCTATCAAGCCAGATCGACGAGCCCGATTACGCGCCGCTGATGGATGACATGTTCTTCGAAGCCGGCGGCGACATCCCCATCCACCGCTTCATCGCCCCGCGCGTGGAAGTGGAGCTGGCCTTCATTCTGGGCAAACCGCTCAAGGGCCCGGGCGTGACGCTGTTCGAGGCGCTGGCCGCCACCGAGTACGTGAGCCCGGCGGTGGAGATCATCGACGCACGCATCGAGCAGTTTGACCGTGACACGAAGGCTCCGCGCAAGGTCTACGACACCATCGCCGACTTCGCCGCCAACGCCGGCATCGTGCTCGGCGGCCGGCCCGTGAAGCCCGATGCGGTCGACCTGCGCTGGGTCGGCGCGCTGCTGCACAAGAACGGCGTGATCGAAGAAACCGGCCTGGCCGCCGCGGTGCTGAACCACCCGGCCAAGGGCGTGGCCTGGCTGGCCAACAAACTCGCGCCGCATGGCGAGCAGTTGAACGCCGGCGATGTGGTGCTGGCCGGCTCCTTCACCCGCCCGGCCACGGCCGCGGCGGGCGACAATTTCCACGTTGATTACGGCGCGCTGGGGTCGATTTCGTTGCGGTTTGTGTGAGCGCAGTTTTGCGCAGCGCAGGGCTACAGTCACGCCCATGAACACCTCAGCCAGCCCCATCACCATCCGCGAAGTCAGCCTGCGCGACGGCCTGCAAAGCATCGCCCGCGTCGTGCCCACCGCGCACAAGTTGCAATGGCTGCAAGCCGCCTATGACGCCGGCCTGCGCGAAATCGAAGTCGGCTCCTTCGTGCCGCCCAGGTTGTTGCCGCAACTGGCCGATACCGCCGAGCTGGTGGCCTTTGCCAAGACCCTGCCTGGGCTGGAAGTCTCGGTGCTGGTGCCCAACCTGAAGGGCGCCATGCGTGCGCTGGAAGTGGGTGCGCATTCAATGCTGCTGCCGCTTTCGGCCAGCCATGCGCACAGCCTGGCCAACATGCGCCGGGCGCCCGATGAGGTGGTGCGCGACATCGCCACCATCGTGGCCGAACGCGACGCCGCGAGATCAAGTTGTTTGATTGAAGTCGGCCTGAGCACCGCCTTTGGTTGCACGATTCAAGGCCGGGTCGAACCCGCGGAAGTGCTGCGCCTGTTGCGCGCCGCGCTCGATGCCGGGGTGGACCGAATTGGCCTGGCCGACACCGTGGGCTACGCTGACCCGGCCCAGGTGGCGGCGCTGTTTGAACAGGGCTTCAAGGTGGCCGGCAACAAGCTGGTCTGCGGCCACTTTCACGACACGCGCGGCCTGGGGCTGGCCAACGTGTATGCCGCCTGGAACGTGGGCGTGCGCCGCTTCGATGCCTGCCTGGGTGGCATTGGCGGCTGCCCGCATGCGCCGGGCGCCAGCGGCAACGTGGCCACCGAAGACGTGGCATATCTCTTTGCCAGCATGGGCCAACCCACCGGCCTGGACTTCGCTCAATTGATGGCGCTGCGTGGTCGCGTGGCGCAGTGGCTGGAGGGTGAAACCCTGCACGGCAACATCTGGCGCGCCGGCCTGCCCAAGACGGTGGCGGCATGAACGCACCCGGCACTCCCCAGCCTCTGGCGGGTTTGCGCGTGGTCGAATTCACCCACATGGTGATGGGCCCCACCTGCGGCATGGTGCTGGCCGACCTGGGCGCCGAGGTCATCAAGGTCGAGCCGATCGAAGGCGACCGAACGCGCCACCTGCTGGGTGCAGGCGCGGGCTTCTTCCCCATGTTCAACCGCAACAAGAAAAGCATCGCCATCGATTTGAAAAAGCCCGAAGGCGCCGAGGTGGCGCGCCGCCTGGCGGCCAGCGCCGATGTGGTGGTCGAGAACTTCAAGCCCGGCACCCTAGGCAAGTACGGGCTCGACCATGCATCTCTCTCACCGGCCAACCCCCGGCTCATCTACGTGAGCCACAAGGGGTTTTTGCCTGGCCCCTACGAGCACCGCACGGCGCTCGATGAGGTGGTGCAGATGATGGGCGGCCTGGCCTACATGACCGGCCGGCCGGGCGACCCACTGCGTGCCGGCAGCAGCGTCAACGACATCATGGGCGGCATGTTTGGCGCCATCGGCGTGCTGGGCGCGCTGGTGCAGCGCGGCATCACCGGGCGGGGCATGGAGGTGCAATCGGCGCTGTTTGAGAACAACGTCTTCCTGGTCGGCCAGCACATGTTGCAGTACGCCATCACCGGCCAACCCGCCGCGCCCATGCCCGAGCGCATTTCGGCCTGGGGCGTGTACGACGTGTTCACGGTGCGCGACGGCGAGCAGATTTTTCTGGCCGCGGTGAGCGATGCGCAGTGGAAGACTTTTTGCCAAATCCTGAGCCTGCCCGATCTCTACAACGACCCCAGCCTGAAGACCAACAACGATCGCGTGCGCCGGCGCCCTGTGCTGCTGGCCCATCTGCGCGAACGCCTGGCCGGCCGCAGCGCCGCCGAATTGACGGCGCTGTTCGAGGCTGCCGGCCTGCCCTTCGCGCCCATCCGCCGGCCCGAGGATCTGTACGACGACCCGCACCTCAACGCCACCGGCGACCTGGCAGAGATCACCCTGCCCGATGGCGCACGCGCCGGGCAAACGGTGAAGACCACGCTGTTCCCCATCACCCTGGCCGGCCAGCGCCTGGGCGTGCGCCTCAACCCGCCGGCCACGGGCGAACACACCGAAGCCTTGTTGCAAGGCCTGGGCTACAGCGCGCAACAGATCCAACAATTCAAGACCGAGGCCGTGGTGGCCTGAAACCATGCGGAGATTGCCATGACACATCGCTTCACCCGACGCCAGGCCGTGCTGGCGTTTGGCTCGTCCATGGCGCTGGCCGGCAGCGTGGGCCGTGCCTTCGCGCAGGCCAGCGACAAGACCGTGAAGTTCATCCTGCCCAATGCCGTGAGCTCGGGCGTGGACACCATCACCCGCAGCGCGCAGGCGGCCCTGGCCAAGGCGCTGGGTATGGCCGTGGTGGTGGAAAACCAGCCCGGCGCCGGCGGCATCGTGGGCGTGCAGGCCCTCACCCGTGCCGCGCCCGACGGCCACACGCTCAGCGTGGTGTCGAACAACGTGGTCATCTTCCCCAGCGTCTACAAAACGCTGCCGTTCGACCTGAACACCGACGTGACGCCGATTGCGATTTGCGGCTACACGCCGATCGTGCTGGTGGTCAACCCCAAAGTGCCGGCGCAGAACTCGAAGGAGTTCGCGGCTTACCTGAAGGCCAGGAACGGCGACGTCACCTACGCCTCGGGCGGCAACGGCACCATCTTGCATTTGGCGGCCGAAATGTATGTTGACGAGGTGGGCGCCAAGGCGCGCCACATTCCCTACAAGGGCGTGGGCCCGATGCTCACTGACCTGATCGGCGGCCAGGTTGAGTTCGCCACCGCGGCCTTGCCCAGCGTGCAACAGCACCTGAAGAGCGGCGCGCTGCGCGCCATCGGTGTGGGCACCTCGCAGCGCGTGGCCGCGGCGCCGGACGTTCCCACTTTCGTGGAGCAAGGCGTGCCCGGCTATGTGGTGGAGGCGTGGTTTGCCGTGCTCGGCCCCAAGGGCATGGCCGCGGCCGATGTGAAGCGCGTGAATGCGGCCGTGGTGGCGGCCTTTGCCGATGCCGCGGTGATGGAAGCCATGGCCAAGCAGGGCAATGTCATCAACATCAGCACGCCCGAAGTGGCGCAGAAATTCTTCAAAGACGAACTGGTGAAGTACGCCAAGCTGGTGAAGAAGGCGGGCATCGAGGCGCAGTGAACGGCCGCACCAGCATCGACTGCGCAGCCAGCCCGCCGGTGGGACAGCACCTACAGGTTTGCAGCAGATCGGCTGATTGCCGCGTGCCCCTGCGCAGCGCAAGCTGTGCTCAGGCACAAGGCGGTGCAGTTCGCATCCGACCGGCGTGCTGCCTGGAGACTCAACATGCTTTACACCATTGCGGTAGTGCTTCTCGTTCTGTGGCTTCTGGGCCTGGTGACCTCGTTCACCGCAGGCGGCTTGCTCCACATCCTGCTCGTCGTGGCCGTGGTGATGGTGCTGTTCCAGCTGATCAGCGGCCGGCGCGTGGGTTAGTGCCGGGGGCGGGCAGCGCGGTCATGCCGGCTGCCCGTTCTTCAACTGCCTAGCAGTTCGCCGATCGGCTTGAGATCGTCAACGCGTTCGCACACCGCCTTGATGCTGGTAAGGATCGGCACCGCTAACAGCAAGCCCCAGATCCCCCACAACCAACCAAAGGCCAGCACGCCCACGAACACCGCCACCGCGTTCATGCGGCTGGCGCGGCTGGTCAGCCACGGCACCATCAGGTTGCCCGACAAGGTGTGAACCACGATGGTCACCCCGCCCACCAGCAGCGCCATGTCGACGCTGCCGAACTGCACAAACGCCACCAATGACGACACGCTGCCCAAAACCATCGCGCCGATATACGGAATGAAGTCGAGCACGAACGCCACCACGCCCCACACGGCGGCATGCTCAACGCCAATGGCCAGGAATGACAGCCAGATCACCACGCCGACCACGAGGCTGGTGAACACCTGCACCAGCAAGTAGCGCTGGATCTGTGCGGTGATTTCGTCCAGTGCCTGCACCGTCAGGCGTTTGGTAGCGAAGTCGGGCCCGGCGATCTTCACCATCTTGCGCCGGAAGGTGCTGCCCGAGGCGAGCAGGAAGAAGGTGATGAAGGCCACCACGACGGCCTGCCCGATCGAGGTTGCCAGGCCGAGCGTGCCCGTCCACAGGTAGTCTTTGATGTCGAACTGCGGGCGCTCGATGCGCACGCGGGTCACACCGCGTGTCGGGGCGGGTGCCGGCTGGCTGCTTTCCTGCGCCGCCTGTTCAAGTTGCACCGCCGCTTTTTGCACCTTGTCGATGGTGCTTTCAGAATGGTTGCGGCGTTCGCGCAGGGTCTGAGTGACCTTCTGCGCCACCTCGGGCAAGGACTCGATCAGTTTGGTGGCGTCGTCGCTCAGCGCATAGCCGGTCCAGCCCAGGCCGCCGCCGATGCTGGCCATCAACAAGGCAGCGCCGATGACGCGCGGCAGGCGCAGGCGTTCGAGCCGGTCGACGATTGGCGTGAGGGCGTAGCTGAAGGTCAGGCCCAGCAACAGCGGCACGATGACGGCGCTGGCCCAGCGCAAGGCAAACAAGGTGGCCAGCACCGCCAGCACGGCCAGCGAGACGCTGCGCACGCTAACCGGCACGTGCAGGTTCAGTCGCGGCGGATCAGTCTGCGCGCCGGATTCGGGCGCCAGCGGCAGCGGTGTGGCTGTCGCGGCTTCAGCGACGTTGGGGTCGGCTTGGGTTGCAGGCGCTTGCGTTGCAGGCATCAGGCAGCGTACCGCACAGGGCGTGTAGGACGGTGCCTCGACTTACTGGCGCACAAGCCCGACAGGCTCCCGGACCATGGCGCCCCAGCGCGCACCCATGGCGGGCAAGTTGCGCATTACGATGCCAAGCCCCCCTTCAAGCGAACCTGCCCCATGCGCATCCTGGTCAACGGCGTTCACCTGTATTTCGACGTCGAAGGCGCCGGCCTGGAACCGCGCGGTGCGCAGATGCAGGCCAAGCCGACCCTGCTGCTGTTGCATGGCGGGCCGGGCGCTGACCACTCGGGGTACAAACCTTACTTCTCGCGCTTTGCCGACATCGCCCAGGTCGTCTACCTCGACCACCGTGGCAACGGCCGCAGTGACGCCGCGTCGCCCGACACCTGGAACCTGGCGCAGTGGGCCGACGACGTGGTGGCCTTCTGCGCGGCGCTGCAGATCACCCGGCCCATCGTCTACGGCGCCTCGTTCGGCGGCATGGTGGCCATGGCCTGTGCCACGCGCCACCCGGGCCATGCGCGCGCGCTGGTGTTGGTGAGCACGGAAGCATCGGGCCCCGGTGACTTGCCGGCCAAGGTGGCGATGTTCGAACGCCTGGGCGGCGCCGAAGTGGGCGCCCTGGCGCGGCGGCGCTTCATCGAGCGGCAAACCGATCGTGCAACGCTGGCGCGCTGGCTCGAAATTGCCCTGCCGCAATACACGCGCCGTGCGCCCGACCCGGATACCTGGGCCCGCATGCAAAGCCGCCCCGAGGTGACGCATTGGTTCATGCGCTTTGATGGCGAAAGCCGGCGCTTCAACTTCCTGCCCGAACTGCACCGCATCACCTGCCCCACGCTGGTGATGGGTGGCCAGGACGACCCGATGACACCGATTCAAGGCCAACGCGACATCGCTGCGGCCTTGACAGGCTGCGCGGTGCGCTATGAAGAATTCGCCCACTGCGGGCACGGCGTGGTGGCCGATGCGCCCGAGGGGGCCGAGCAGGTGCTGCGCGAATTCGTCGCGCAGGTGTGTGGCGATGAGTCGGGTGTGGGCTCATGATCGAGCGCCGCCTGCGCGTGGGCATGCCCATCACGCCCGAGGAGTTTGAAGCGCTGAGCGACGCCCAGCTCGAACGCCTGGTGCCCAAGGCGTATCGCGAGTTCTTTCCGGGCAAGGACTTCTGCGCCGACGGGCATTTCTACTTGCACGACGGCACGGCGTGGTGCTTTTACAGGGGCGATCTGCTGGACGGTTGATGAGCGGCTTAAGCGGCCAGGGCGGCCTGAAGCTGCCACTGGTGCCGCGCGGCCGCGAACGTTCCCTATACTGAAATTCAACAATCCTCAGGGGCCATCCTGATGCCTGACCGTCCCGACCCACTCGCCGCGCTGGCGCCATACCTTGCCGGGCGGCGCGATGCCATCATGGATGCCTGGCGCCGAAAGGTCACGGCCGACCCCAAACTGACCACCGGAACGTCACTGCCGAGGGCCCAGCTCAACGATCATCTGCCGGCACTCTTGCATGACTTCGAGCGCAGGTTGGCCGCTCGCGATGTGCAAGCGCGCGCCACGGCCGTGGCCGACCAAAAGGGCGATGCCTCGGCGCATGGCCTGCACCGCTGGCAACAAGGATTCGACTTGAGCGAGGTTTCGCGCGAGCTCGGGCGCCTGAACGAATGCGTGGTGGCCGAGCTGGACCAGTGCGCCGCCGTGCACCCCGAGTTGCCGCAGGGCGTCATGGCTCAGGCACGCTCGATTTGGGCCGAGTTGTACAGCGTGGTCATCGGGTCGAGCACCTCACAGTACTTCGAGCTGCAGCAGCTCGAGGCCGCCGGCCATGTTGCCGACCTCGAGCGGGCGCTGGAGACCTTGCGCGAACTGGAGGCCCAACGCGCGGCGTTGTGGCAGCAGGCCGCGCACGACCTGAGAGGCAACCTGGGCGTTGTCGCCATTGCCACCGCGGGCCTGACATCGACCAAAGCAACGCTGGATGCGCGCGACAAATTCCTTGGCTCGCTCGATCGCAACGTGCGGGCGCTGTACCGGCTGCTCGAAGACGTCACCAGCCTGGCGCGCCTGCAGGGCGGGCAGGAGCAGCGCACGGTGGCCGCGATCGACGCGTCCTCCCTGCTGCGCGAGTTGGCCGAAGCGTTGCTGGCCGCGGCAGACGACCGAGACCTGCTGCTCACGTTCGACGGGCCAGCGACTTTGGCGGTTGATGGCGACGCCGTGAAAATCAGGCGCATCGTGCAGAACCTCGTGCTCAATGCCATCAAGTACACCCACCAGGGCGGTGTCTTCGTGAGTTGGGGCGGCAACGTCGAGAACGACGCCGCCCGCTGGTTCATTCAGGTCAGCGACACGGGGCCGGGTCTGCACGCGCAGCACAGCGCGCCGTTGGCAGGCGCACTGGAGGAGGCAAGCGACCAGGCGAAGGTTGTCGCGTCAGATAGCCGGCGCGGCGACGTGTCGCACGCCAAGCCCACGCTACCGGCCGTTTCGACAAATCCGCAGGTCACGCGCACGCCTGGTCACCAGGAAGGCGAAGGCATCGGTCTGTCGATCGTCAAGCGCCTTTGCACCTTGCTGGATGCCACGCTGGAAGTCAATTCAATCATCGGCGAAGGCACGACGTTTCGCATCCTGCTGCCCAAGCAGTACGGGAACTGACGCCAGCCGCCGACGCGGCCGAACGCCGGCAAGCCGTCATCCGGCCGACCCCGCCGCCAACGCTCGCGGCACCGGGGTCGCTGCAAGTTCCTGGGATCAAAGCGCCACGATCGACTTGAAGCCGCCCCAGAACATGCGCTTGCCGTCGAACGGCATGGACTTCGGGTCCATCATCGACTCCAGGCGCTTGTCGCTCATCACTGCCTTGTTGATGCGGTCGCGGTCGCGGCGCGACTTGTAGGTGATCCATGAGAAGACCACCACCTCGTCCTCCTTGAGTTTCACCGCCTGCGGAAACGAGGTGCGCTTGCCGGGCTTGACATCGTCGGCCACGTTTTCGTTGACCGACAACGCGCCATGCTCGATCCAGACCTTGCCGGCCTTGCGCGCCATGCGCTGGTAGTCGGCCAGCTTGGCCTTGGGAACGGGGACGACGAAACCATCTACATAAAGTGCCATTGCATGCTCCTTGGGTTGTATTGCCGCGCCATTGCAGGCAGGGTGCGGCGGCTGCTTGAGTCAACGGCCGTGGGCCGCGCGCCAGGCCGCAAAGTCGGCTCGGCTTTGTTCTTCGGTGGGCGGGTACAGGCCCAGGATGCTGCGGCCTTCCATGACTTTTTCTTGCACGAAATCTTCGAACGCCGTCATCTCGGTGGCTTCGGCGGCCACCTCGTCGGCCAGGTGGGCCGGGATCACGACCACCCCTTCGGCGTCGCCGACGATCACGTCGCCGGGGAACACCGGGGCGTCGCCGCAGCCGATGGGCTCGTTGATGCCGATGGCCTGGTGCACGGTGAGGTTGGTGGGGGCGCTGGGCCGATGGTGATAGGCCGGGAAGGGCAGCTTGGCGATCTCGGGTGAATCGCGAAAGCCGCCGTCGGTGACCACGCCGGCCACGCCGCGCTTCATCAAGCGGCTGACCAGGATGCCGCCGGCGCTGGCGGCACGCGCATCCTTGCGGCTGTCGATCACCAACACCGCACCCGGCGGGCATTCCTCCACCGCCTTGCGCTGTGGGTGGGCGCGGTCTTGAAAGACGTTGATCGTGTTCAGGTCTTCGCGCGCCGGCATGTAGCGCAGCGTGTAGGCCGGCCCCACCATGTTGGGCAGGCCGGGGTTGAGCGGCTGCACGTTCTGGATGAACTGGCTGCGCAGGCCGCGCTTGAACAGGGCCGTGCACAGGGTGGCGGTGCTCACGCGCATGAGCTGTTCACGGGTGGCAGACTTGAGTGCTGGCATGGTGGCCCTTGAGTGTTAACGTTGGAAATGAGTCGAAGCAAGGTATGACGCCATTTGCTATGACGCCATTTGCGCGACCCGCGCCGGGCGAATGAACAGGCGGTACAGCACCCACCCGTCTTCGGCCAACATCCATGGCAGGCCGTCTTCGTGGCGCACCCTGTTGGCGTCGAAGTGCCAGCGCACCAGGCCCATGGCGGTGCGCGCCGCGATGCCGGCCATCACATCCACGGCGGCGCCAGCGCCAGCGTCGAAGCGCTGGAAATGCGTTGAGGCCAGGCCTTCGCCCGCGGGGCGGTGGCCGGCACCTCAAGCGTTCCCCTCAAGCTGTGCCCCCGCGCGCTGGATCACGCTGGCCCAACGTTTGGCTTCAGCCGCGAGAAAGTCACTGGTTTCCTTGGGCGTGGACGTCATCACCTCGGCACCCGCTGCGGCCATGCGCGCGCGCAGGTCGGGTGCGCGAATCACCTGAATCAGCGCCGCGGCCAGGCGCTCGGCCACGGCCTTGGGCATCGTGGCCGGAACGGCAATGCCCTGGTAGGTGCCTGATTCGAAACCCGCCACGCCTTGCTCGGCAATGGTGGGTGCATCGGCCAGCAGCGCCATGCGGTTGCGCTTGGAAATGCCGATCAGCTTCAGCCGCCCGGCCTGCACCAGCGGCAGCGTGGCCAGCATGCCGTTTAGAACGATCTGGGTGTTGCCCGCCGCCACATCGGCAATCGACTGTGCGCCGCCGCGAAACGGCACATGCTGCCATTTCAGGCCAGTGGCCAGCGCGATCTCGACGATGCCCAGGTGGTTGGCCGAGCCAATGCCCGATGAGGCCGCATTGATGGGCTTGGTTCTTGAGTACGCCACCATCTCGGCCACGGTGTTGAACGGCAGGCTGGGCGTGGCGGCCAGGATGTGCGGCGAATAGGCCAGCAAGGTGGCGCCGCGCAATTGCTCGGGTTTGTAGGGCATGTCCTTGGACATCACCGCATTGATCGCCAGCGAGCTCATGTCCGACAGCAGCATGGTGTGGTCGTCGGTCGCCGTGGCCACCGCCGCGGCGCCAATGGCGCCATTGGCCCCGGTCTTGTTCTCGACAATAACGTTTGCGTTCAGCAGGTCGCCCAGCGGCTTGCTGATCAGCCGCGCGATCACATCCGAGGTGCCGCCCGGCGGAAAAGGCACGATGATCTTCAAGGGCTTGTCGGGCCAGGCGGCCTGCGCGGGCAGGCCCACGCTGGCTGCGGCCAGGGCCGCGGTGGATTGCAGGAACTGGCGGCGGTGGCTCATGGTGAATCCTGTTGAACGGGCGGTTCAATAAATTGCCGGCTCGGGCACCGGCGCGCCGAAACTGGTTTCAAGAAAGTCGAAATCGCAGCCTTCGTTGGCTTGCAAGATGTGCCGGCCAAACAGCCAGCCGTAACCGCGTTCGTAGCGCGGCGGTGGCGCCACCCACTGGGCGCGGCGCGCGGCCAGTTCTTCATCGCTCACGTTCAGGTGAATGCGCCGCGCCGGCACGTCCACCGTGATGGTGTCGCCCGTTTTCACCAGCGCCAGCGGCCCGCCCACAAAAGCCTCGGGCGAACAATGCAGCAGGCAGCCGCCGTAGCTGGTGCCGCTCATGCGCGCATCGCTCAGCCGCAGCATGTCGGTCACGCCTTGCTTCAAAAGCTTGGTGGGAATGGGCAGCATGCCCCATTCCGGCATGCCAGCGCCCTTGGGGCCGGCGTTGCGCAGCACGAGAATGTCGTTGCCAGTTACATCTAGCGTTAAGTCATCGACCGCGGCCTTCAGCGCCGGGTAGTCGTCGAACACCAGCGCACGGCCGGTGTGTTGCAACAGGTGCGGCGCGCAGGCGCTGGGCTTGATGACCACGCCGTCGGGCGCCAGGTTGCCGCGCAGCACGGCCAACGCGCCTTCGGCGTAGATGGGGTCGTCAAGCGGGCGGATCACGTCGGCGTGGTAGACCTCGGCGCCTTCGATGTTTTCGCCCAGCGTGCGGCCGTTCACCGTGAGGGCCTGCACATCAAGGTGGCCGCGAATGCGTTCCAGCAGCGCCGGCAGGCCACCGGCATAGAAAAAGTCTTCCATCAGGTACGTCTTGCCGCTGGGCCGGATGTTGGCGATGACCGGCACCTTGCGGCTGGCGGCATCGAAGTCATCGAGCGTGACGGCATGCCCGGCGCGCCGGCTCATGGCGATCAGATGAATGATGGCGTTGGTGCTGCAACCCATGGCCATGGCGCAGACGATGCCGTTCATGAAGTTCGAACGCGTGAGCATCCTTGCGGGCGTGAGGTCTTCCCACACCATGGCCATGCTGCGCCGGCCGCATTCGGCGCTCATGCGCACATGGTTGGCATCGGCCGCGGGAATGCTGCTGGCGCCCGGCAAGGTGAAGCCGCAAGCCTCGGCAATGCCCATCATGGTGGCGGCGGTGCCCATGGTCATGCAGGTGCCGTGGCTGCGCGCGATGCCGGCTTCCATTTCGTGCCAGGCGTCGTCAGACAAGCGGCCGGCGCGGCGTTCGTCCCAGTACTTGAAGGCGTCACTGCCCGAGCCCAGCACCTGGCCCTTCCAGTTGCCGCGCAGCATG